>JBKICS010000328.1:0-10301 GCA_046567015.1 Acidobacteriota bacterium
CGACGCGCTGGGCAGGTCCCAGGGGCACTCAAAGACGTAGTCCACGTCGGCCGTGGCAAAAAGGCCGTGGGACACGTCCTGGTGGGCCTGGTAATAGTCGTAGAGGAAGCCCCCGGCGCACTCCTGCTCCCGCACCTTGACCAGAAAGGGCAAACGGGTGGCGATGACCCCGTCCACGGCCTCGGGCAGGGTCCAGGACCGGTTGACGTCGGGTATGGCGATCTGGCCGGCCACCTTGGAGGGATAGATCACCGAGAGCAGCACCACGGTTATGACCAGCAGCATGGCGGCCACGCCGGCGGTGGAGGAATAGTTGGCGGTCATGCCGGCCCACAGCGACGTGCCGGAGAGCAGGCCGGCGGCGGTCTGGGCCAGCAAGTAGCCGAGCACCACGCTGATGACGGCAAAGGCCAGGGCCTCGGCGATAAACAGGAACGAGACATGGGACGGGGCCAAGCCAACGGCGGTGTAGACGCCGATTTCGCGCTTGCGCTCATAGACCGCGCCGATCATGGTATTGAGCACGATCAGCACGGAAATAACCAGCGGGATAAGGATGTTGGGGACGCCGGCATAGCCTAGGGCGTCGCCGGCGTGGTAGAGGAAGACGCCGTCTGGCTGGCCGGAAAAGACCGCCATGCCGAAACGGTCGGCCAAGCGGCCGGCCAAGGCCGATCCGGCCTCGTCGGCCGCCTTGCCTTTCTCCCGGCTGTCGGCCGGCGGGGCCACCACCACGGACTTGAGCTGGCCGCCAAGGCCCATCAGGGTCTCATAGGGCAGGATGACGACCAGGTCGTCGTCGATATGCTGGTAGCGGCTTTGCAGGGTCTTGACGTCCTCGCCCGACTCGGCCGCTTCCTTTTCGGCTTCGCTGGTCTCCTTGGAGGCCTCGGAGGGGAAGATCACCGGGGTGAGCGCCTCGCCGTCCAGGTCCGGCCGCTCTTCCAGAGCGTTTTTGCGAAAAAGCCCCGCCACGGTGAAATTCCGGCCGAAAAAGGTCACCGTGCCGCCCGGGGCCACGCCCAGCCGGTCGGCCATGGGCTTTGGCAGGATGACGGCGTCGGTCTGGCCCGGAACGAACCACTGCCCGGCCGTGAGCACGCCGGCCATGCGGCCCAGGCGGGACTCGTCGGCGGACAGGCCCATGATGCCCTGGACCGACTCGCCGCGCCCGCCGGCCCGGATCTGGGTGACCGGGGCCACGGTTTTTTCCGGCAGCTCCAGCCAGGCCAGGGGAGCCACCACGTCGGTTGCGCCGTAGGCGTCGGCAAGAACGGCCAGGGATTCCGGGGGCAGGGACTGCCAGCCGATGTTTTTGAGCAGCACCCCCAGGTACGGCGCGCGCTCGGACAGTTGGGCCGCGCCTTCGTCCCGGGTGGATTTGATGCTGGTAAAACTCATGATGGTGAAGGTGAGGATGATCAGCGTCAGGCAGGTGAGCGCCGTGCGGATCTTGCGGCGGCGCAGGTTGCTGACGCCAATGACGAAGGCGGCGGCAAAGGCGCGCATGCCCCCGATCTCAGTGGACTTGACATGGGAGGCCCGGCGCTGCAGCGCCGTCATCTCGCGCTCGAAGCGCATGAAGATGATGGCCGCCACCATGACGGACAGCCCCAGGATGAAAAAGGCGATGATGACCACCAGCGGCGAATAGGTGAGCTTAAACGCCGGGTGCACGGCGTAGACCACGGCGATGACCGCGGCCAGGGTTCCCAGAAAGGCGGCGATGCGCTTGTGAATGTCGGCGTAGTTGAAGACCACCCGCTCCACGCAGTAGGCAAAGGGGATAAACAGCGCGATGTAAAAGAGCACGCCGAGCAGCACGTCGCGCTGGGTCTTTTCCACGTCGTTGTAGACCCGAACGGCCAGGGCCCAGCTGGAGCGGGCGGCGGCGACCATGGCGTCGTAGCGCTTGCCGTCCTTGGCGGCCAGGGCGTCGGCATAGAGGGCCCGGCCCCGCTCGGTCAGGTCGCGGATGCGCTCGCTGACAATGCCGTGGGATTCCAGGGTGGCGATGCGCGGCCCGACCAGCGCCCACATGTCGCGCGCGCCGAGCAGTTCCGTGGCCGGCAGCACGGGGTAGGCGTCCACGGGATAGCCCACGCCGGTCGGATGTTCGGCGTCGGCGTTTAAGAGCAGGAGCTTTCGGGAGAGCACCGTGTCCGAGAGAATGCACTTAAACGGCGTTCCGGGTTCGAGGAAGATGGAGAGCAGCGTGGAATCGAGCGTGTCCAGGCGGCTGAACCAGGAGCGCAGCGGCGGGGCCTCGCGCCGGGCGTCGAGCAGCTCGATGCGGGTGAAATAGCGAAACGAACGCGGATCGAAGGCGGAAAACAGCGTGGTCTGGTCGCAGCCGAACATGATCAGATCGGTTTCCATGGCGTTTCGGTTCATCTTGACCCGATACGCGTCCTTGCCGGTCTGTTTCTTGTCGATGGCCCAGACGGCCGAGCCGGTGTCGGGATGAAACCGGAAGCCTTCGATGACGGCCTTGTCCAGCACATGCTTCTTGTTGGCCAGCCCGGCCACCCGGAACTGTCCCCGGGCGTCGGTGATGGCGTAAAAACGGGTCTTGCCCTGGTAGACGCAGGCAACCGTGCCGGGAGCCGGCCGATCCGGGAAGAGCTCGCCCTGGCGGATGAAGTTGACCCTACCGGTCAGCGTGGAAAACACGTTTCGCGGCCGCTTCTCGCCCACCTCGAAATCGGCCCGGGTCATGGCGGCCAGGACGTCGGCGACGAAGCGGCCCTGGGTTTCTAGCGCGGCGAAGTCCACCCGCTCGGGCGTGTCGCCGGGCGTGCCCCAGGATTGCCGGGCGTCGCCCACCGTGGCCAGGGTCAGGCCCAGGACGCCGGCGATGTTGCCGAACTGGCCGCCCAGAATCGGCCGATCCGGGAGCAGGCCCTGCCAGGGGTGCTGGCGGTCGTCGCGCATGCCGTCGCGGTAGTAGCCGGAGGGCAGGCCGGCGGACTTGGCCGCAGCCTCGGCGGCGGCGGCCAGGGAGCGGTCGATGCGGCCGTAGGCCTGTCCCGGGTTGACGTCCGGCTTCACTTCGAAGGCAAAGCCCTGGTAAAAGCTCCCGACCCCGTCGCCGTGGCTGGACAGGTGCAGCGACACCTGGGCCGTGAGGTCGCGGTCGCCCACGAGCTTTCGGAGTTCCCGGGCGCTTTCCACGCAGTCGATCTCGGTGGCCGCGCCGTCCCGGTCCTCGGCCAGACGGGCCTTGGCCGCGGGAATGAGCGCCAGGAGCGCCCGGGCCTCGTCCGGCGGCAGCTGGCTGAAATCCTCGCGCCACATGATGCGGCGCAAATCGCCCCGACGTGCGGCCAGGGCGGCGATGGCCGCGTCGTCACGGTCCTTGCCGGCCAGACGCAGGCGCATAAGCCGGGTGGACACGGCGTCCACCTCGTCCTTGAGGCTTTCGAGCAAGGCCTCGCGCATGGCCGGGTCGGCCAAGCGCGCCCCGGCCCCCTCCCCGCCGGCGGCCAAGGCGTCCAGGGAAGCCAGCACGACATCGGCCCGGCGCACGCTCTCCTTGAGATCCCGGGACTGGCCGCGCAAATCCTTGCCCTTGCCGCGTAGGGCCCCGAAAAATTCCCGCAGTCCGGCCAGGGCCTGTCCCCGGCCGGACGTGGCCACGAGCAGGGTCGGCCGGGCCGGCGGCTGCTCGGCCAGACGCTTTGCCAGGCGCAGCAGGGCGGCCAGGGAAGCGGCCTCGTCGGCTCCCGGAGCCTGGCCCGGGGCATAGGCCGGCGCGTCGTAGGCCGCGTCCGCCACGAGCAGTTGGCCGGCCAGGGCCGGATCGGTTCCGGGAAACAGGATGTGGACGTTGCTGGCGGTCACCGGCTCCCAGCCGGCCTTGGCGGTCAGGGTCGCGGCGGGGCCGACCGGGTCGCCGGTGAGCTTGCGGTAATCGCCCAGAAGCTGCCGGGCGGCGGCGGCGGAGAGCAGGAACCGGGGAAAGCGCACCGGCGTCAGCTCGAACTTGTCGCGAAATGCGCCGTTGTCGGCGGGATTCTCGGCCGGGCTCTCGTCGATGTAGACGAGCGCCTTGGCCCCGAGCTGGGCCGCCGCCTGCCAGTCGCGGCCGCTTCGCAGGTCCATGAGCACGATGGCCCCTTGGGGGGAGGCGCCGTCGAAATCGCGGTAGCCGCCGGAGCCGGCGTAGACCAGGGGGCCGGTGAGGCCTTCGGGCGGGACCGAGCCCGGGGTAAAGGCATTGAGCGCCAGCGGGGTCAGGCCGGCCGTGCCGCCTCCGGCCACGGCCAGGCTGGCCGGGCCGTGGGCCATGGCCGGGGCGCGGTACAAGAGCCGCCCCACTTCGCCGCTGCCCAGGCCCCGGAAATAGGCTTCCACGGCGTCGGCCGCCGCGCCGCAGCCCGACGTGCCCAGAGAGCGGTCGCCAAGGCCGGCCAGGGCATCGACCACCGCCCGGTCGAGTTCGGTTTCGGAGGCGGCCAGCCAGGCGCTGGCCAGGGCGTTGTCCCGTTGTCCGGCGGAACTCTGCCTGGCCCGCTTGGCCGCAGCCGGGAAGGCCGCCAGCAGACACAGCAGCAGGCAGGCCACAAGCGCGGCCAGGGCGCGGCCGGACCGGCGGCGGGACTGGGGGAAAACTGGCTGGGTCGGCATCCGGACTCAGTCCTCCCTGGTCCCGATGCCGCCCACGGTGATGTTGAGCTGGTCGCGTTCCTCGATTTTGTCGATGCGGCCGTCGCGAATCCAGACCACCCGGTCGGAGACATTGAGCATCTTGTAATCGTGGGTGGCGGAAATGACGGTGACGCCGCGCTCGGAGCTTAAGCGTTTGAGCAGCGTGATGATCTCCTCGCCCGTGGTCAGGTCCAGGTTGCCGGTGGGTTCGTCGGCCAGGATGATGGCCGGGGTGTTGGCCAGGGAGCGGGCGATGGCCACGCGCTGCTGCTGGCCGCCGGAGAGTTCCTGGGGTCGGTGGGCGTGGCGTTCGCGCAGGCCGACAAGGCCGAGCAGCTCCAGGCCCTTTTCCGTGGCCTCGTCCTGGGAGGCGCCGGCGAAGGTCATGGGCAGGGTGACGTTTTCCAGGGCGGTCATCACCTGGATGAGATTGAACGTCTGGAAAATATAGCCGATCTTGCGGTTGCGCAGCCAAGCCAGCTCGTAGGCGTCGAGCTGGGCGATGTCCACCTCGTCGATGAAGACCTTGCCCGTGGAGGGCTTGTCCAGACCGCCGATCATGTTGAACAGGGTCGATTTGCCCGATCCGGACGGCCCCATGATGGACAGGTATTCCCCGGCCTTGATGGTCAGGTCCACGCCGCGAAGGGCCTGGACCACCTGCGTGCCCATGGTGAACGTCCTGGCCACGCCGGCCACCCGGACGATGTTGTGCGCCTCGGCCATACTTCCCTGCTGCTCCCCTCGTGTTCCGTACGGGACTGGGCGTTATGCCTTGTCGTCAAACGTCACTGCGAATTTTCCCCGGGTTCTCCAAAACAGCGGCATCCCGGCTTGAGAGCCTGCCGCGACGGTCATTCCTGGGCCCGCATGGCTTCCACCGGCCGCATCCGGGCAGCCACCGCCGCCGGATAGACCACGCCCAGAAGGCTGAGTCCCGCCCCCACGAGCACGGACAGGCCCAGGGTCGCCCCCAGGTCCAGGATGGAAAGATTGGTCACGGCGGCGAAACCGAAGCGCACGAGCCCCACCAAGAGCCCGACCACCGCGCCCAGGACTGAGCCCATAAGCGCCCCAGCCAGCCCCTGCATGCCGGCTTCCAGCAAAAACAAGCGCAGGATGAAGCGATCCAGCGCCCCCAGGCACTTCATGGTACCGATTTCGCGAAACCGCTCGGTGACGGCCATGAGCTGGGCATTGACGATGCCCACGGTGCAGACCAGAAGCGACAGGATGACGATCCAGCGCTCCTTGGGGCTGGTGGTCAGGCGGGCGGCCTCGTCGGCCGGGGATACGGCGGAGGAGGGCAGGGTCGGCAGATCGTAGCCGGCGTCGACCAGGGCCAGGCGCAGTTGGGGATCGCCGGAATGGAGCAGCCCCACAGCCACGTCGGAACCGGTCAGGATGAAACTCAAAAAGGCCACGGCCAGCACCAGGCTGGCCACGGTGATCATGGACCGGAAAAACCGGACCTGAATACTTTTAAGACTTATTTCCAGAGACTTGCGAAACGGCAGAACCACCTGTCTGGCGATCCTGTCCGACCGGCCCGTCCTGGGCCTCGTCCCGTCACCCGCTTGCGACATGCACCACCCGATCCCGGCCCACGTCGGGCCGCTGTCTGTTTCCCCGCATGAGGCGCAGGCGTCCGCAGTACAGGCGAGGGGGAGCCTCCGGCGGCCAAAGGGCGTTGCCCTTTGGAATCCCATAACGCTCACGGGGTGTTACAGGTTTGCCCAACCCTGATTGCGGCTGCAGTCAGGTACTGCGCGCCCCACGGGGATTATTGTGTAGTTTTGACAGAAAGCGCCGCCCTTGCCAAGGCGCGGGAGGGACCGGACCATGAAGGTCGGGTTATTTTTTCGGTCGGCGCTTGGGAATTTCGATGCCGTATTTCTGGATCTTGTAGTTGAGCGCCCGGCGGCTGACGCCCAAAAGGGGCGCGGCCTCTTTTTGCACCCAGTTCGACTGCTCGAGCGCCCGGACGATGGCGGCCTTCTCGCTTTGATCCAAGGACAGGTTGTCGGCCGAGCGATCCGGCCCCTTGCCGGCAAGCGGCAGTTGCAGATCCTGGGGGGCCAGCACGCCGTCGGTGCAAAGGACCACCCCGGCCTCCAGGGCGTTTCGCAGCTGGCGCACGTTGCCGGGCCAGGGATAGGCGGTCAGGTAGGCCATGGTCTCGTCCGGCACGGTGACTGGCGGCATGCCCTGGGCGGCGCAGAACTGGCGGGTGAAGTGCTCGGCCAGGACGGGGATGTCCTCGCGGCGTTCGCGTAGCGGCGGCACGTTTATGGTCACCACCTTGAGGCGGTAGAGCAGGTCTTCGCGGAAAACCCCCTCCTCCACCTGCTCGAAGATGTCGGCGTTGGTGGCGGCGATGACCCGGCAATCGACCTGGATCTCGCGCACGTCGCCAATGCGGCGGATCTTGTGGTTTTCCAGGAAGCGCAGCAGGCGGATCTGCATCTCGGTGGAGATGTTGCCGATCTCGTCGAGGAAAAGCGTGCCTTGGTTGGCCTGCTCTATGAGCCCTTTCTTGTCCTTGACCGCGTGGGTAAACGAGCCCTTGACGTGGCCGAACAGCTCGGATTCGAGCAAGCCGGCCGGGGTCGAGCCGCAGTCCACGGTGACCAGCGGGCCGTTTTTGCGGGCGCTGCGGCGGTGGATGAGGTTGGCCACCAGCTCCTTGCCGGTGCCGGATTCGCCGAGCACCAGGACGTTGACGTCGCGGGGGGCCACACGTTCGATCATGGCAGCCAGATCGCGCATGGCCTGGCTCTTGCCGACCAGGCCCATCTCGCCCAGATCGGCGGTCCGCACGGCTTCCAGGCCGGCGGCGAGGCTGGCGGCCTTGGCAAAGACCTCGGTCACCCGGGTGAGCAGTTCCTGGCCGTCGAAGGGCTTGGTCAGGTAGTCCACGGCCCCGTGCTTGATGGCCTCCACCGCGCCGGGAATGCTGCCGTGGGCGGTGAGAAAGATGATGGGCAGCTTGATATGGCGCTTTTCCATCTCTTCGAGCATGCGCATGCCGTCCATGCCGGGCATGCGGATGTCGGAAATGACCAGGCGCACGGGCTGGCGGGCCAGCACGTCCAGGGCCTCCAGGCCGTTGGTGGCGGAGATCACGTCATAGCCGGCCGAGACGAGCCGCACCTCCAGCACTTCCAGGATATGCGGGTCGTCGTCTACGACAAGGACGGTCTTGCGGGTCTGCTGCGGGCCTATGCTCATGGGCTCTTCGGGGCGGCCGGACGCGGGACGGCCGGATCAGTAATTGCTGAGACCCTTTTTCTTTTCCTGGATCTGCTGGTGGATGGATTCCAGGGCCTTGACCTGCTGCTGCAGGCTCTTGCGGACCTGCTCCTCGCGTTCGGCCAGCTTCTTGCCGCATTCGCGCTCCAGGGCGGCCTTTTGCTCCTTGACGGCGAAACCAGGCTTGAACGCCTTGACCACGGGCAGCAGGAACCGGGCGTCCTCGCCGCTGCCGCCGGGCGGCGACTTTTTCGCCCAGGCGTCGAGCATCTCCAGGGCGGCAACCAGTTCGGCGTCGTTTCCGGCCTGGGACAGCTTGACGCTGGCCATGGCGAACAAGGCCTTCTGGCGCACTTCCTGGTCGGTGTCGATGGACGCGGCTTCGCGCCACAGGCTCATGGCCCGCTTGACCTCGCCGGCGTCATAGGCGCGAAGTCCCAGGTCATAGGCCGTTTCCCGTTCGATCTTGCAGATGACCACTTCCTTGGCCGGCGTGGTCATCGTCGTCGCCGGCGCCGGGGGCGTGGCGGCGACAGGAACGGGAGCCGCCGGCTCGTGCCGGGCGCAGCCGAGAGCCAGCAGGACAACCAGCCAGCAGCACCCACGGGCCGCGGCGGCGACGAAACGGTGCAAAACACATTGGGCCATACTACGCTCTTGCCCCATCCACTGGAATTGTAAAGTAGAATGTGCAGCCCGTGCCGGGCAGGCTGGACAGCCAGATATTGCCGCCATGGGCTTCGACGATGGTCTTGGCGATGTTGAGGCCAAGGCCGATGCCATCGGTGGTGCGCTTGGTGCGCACGCCGCGATAATACTTGTTAAAGACGTGGGCCTGTTCCTCTTCCGGAATGCCCGGCCCCTCGTCGGAGATGCTGACGAGCAGCTTTTCGCCGCCGTCGGCCAGCTCCAGGCCCACCCGCACCGTGCGCTCGGGGGGTGAAAACTTCACGGCGTTGCCGATCAGATTGTAGAGCGCCTGGCCAAGGAGCTCCCGGTCGCCGATAACGGACACGATATCGGCGGCCACCCGGGGAGCCAGGGCAATGCCCTTGGCCTCGGCGGCCGGCCCGGCTTTCACCAGGGTTTCCCGCAGCAGTTCCTCGGGATTGAACACCACCAGGGTCAGGTCCACGATCTGGGAGGCCATGCTGGACACCTTGAGCAGGCTGGTCAGCATGGCGGAAATACGCTGGAGCTCGTCGCTGGCGATGTCGAGGAAGCGTTTCTGGCGCTCGTTGACGTCGCCCAGCACCCGTTCGCGCATGAGGTTGACGGATTCGCGGATGGAGGTCAGCGGCGTTCGGATCTCGTGGCTGACCATGTCGATGAAATCCGCCCGCATGCGCTCCTCTTCCTTGAGGCGCACGGTCATGTCGTTAAAGGCCGCGCCAAGTTCCCCGAGTTCGTCATTGGACAGCACCCGGATGGGCTCGAGCCGGCCGTCGCGGGTGTAGGCCCGGATGCCCCGGCGCAGTTCCCGAAGGGGACGGCTCAGGGAATAGGTGAGATAGAGCACGCCGAGCAGGCCGACGCCGATGGAAACGGTCAAGCCCGACACGCCCCGGTTGACCGCCACTTCGCTGATGCGAAACAGCTCGCGCATGCCCGATTCCAGCACCCGTTCGTTGTCCTGGCGGGCGCTGACCACGATGCGCATCCATTTATTCAGCCTGTCCTGGTCGATCCAGGGTTCCTTGGACAGTTCCCGCCCCTGGGCCAGATCGGGAAAGGCCTGGCGAAACTCGGCGTGCAGCTCTTCCCAGGCGGAAAAGCCCTCGTAGCGGAACCACAGGATGCTCCAGATGGCGTTCTTGTATTCGGAGAGCGCCGCCATGAAGTTCTTTTTGTATTCATCGGAATGGAGGATCTCGTACTTCTTCTGATTTTCCTCCATGACAAGCAGGCTGTCCACCAGGCGCTGGGAGATGGTCAGCACCTCGAACCGGACCTTGACGATGTCGCGGGAGATGTTGACCGAATCCTTGATATAAATGAGCAGGGTGGAAATGGTGAAATAGGCCACGATCATGATGCCGATAAAGACCACCAGCAGCTTAAACAAGATGCCGTAATGCTTGATGGGCTTTCGGGACAAATACATGGTCGCGGATCCACGACGCGGGGGGTTTTGGACAGGACCGGACGGCCCGCCGCCGCCAGTCCCGGACGCTATTTGGCGGCGAAAATTTCCTGTTCGAGGACGTGGGGACGGGACAGATTCGTGATGACCAGACGCTGACTGCTCGACGCCGTCAGGATCATCTTGCCGTAGCCGAGCAGTCCCCCGAAAAATCCCGGTTCGCACTTGACCGATTCGATCTTGCCGAGATCA
Organism: Acidobacteriota bacterium; assembly: GCA_046567015.1. Lineage (GTDB taxonomy): Bacteria > Desulfobacterota > Desulfovibrionia > Desulfovibrionales > Desulfovibrionaceae > Solidesulfovibrio. The sequence continues at coordinate 10,238 of JBKICS010000328.1, forward strand.
AGCGAAAAACTGCCAAGCAGGGCATCGTCGCACAACAGGCGCTTGTCGGTCAGGCCCACGCGCA
>JBKICS010000329.1:0-4984 GCA_046567015.1 Acidobacteriota bacterium
GGCCGGCTGTGGCGCGGAAACGGCTGCAGTGGCCCTGCGCGCCGCCGTGCTGGCCGCCGTGGCGGGGGCCGTGCCGCTCACCGTTCACGGCGACCCGGGCTGGGGGGCATTGCTGCCGGAGGGCGTCGCCCTGGCCGGACCGGTGGATTACCGTGCCGCCCTGCCAGGCCTGTACGCCGGGACCGGCGTCTCGATCAACGTCACCAGCCTGCTCTTGCCCCGGGGACTGACCCAGCGCCATTTCGACGTCTGGGCGGCCGGGGGGTGTCTCATCAGCGACGCCACGCCGGGACTCAAGCTCTTTCCGGCGGAACTTGCCGCACCGATCCGCTTTGCCTCGCCGGCCGCAGCCGCCCGTCTGGCGGCCGACCTGCTGGCCCGACCGGAAAAACGGGCCGGGCTGACGGCCGCCTGGCGCGCCCATATCCTGGCCGAGCACCGCTACGAGCAGCGCCTGGGCACGCTGTTCGCGCGTCTGACCGAGGGCTGATCCGGCCGGCTATTTCACCGGCAAGCGCCAGGACGGATCGTAGCGCCCCTGCCTGGGCCGGCGCGAAGTGCCGCCGTGCAGGCCCCGACGCACGAGATAGAGCAGACGCCGGCTGAATTTCGCGGCCCAGGCGTCGCAGGACTTGTCCTGGCGGATACGCTCCACCAGACTTTCAGCCCCGCAGGGCAGATGCTCGCGTCGAGCCAGGCTGCGGCGCAGGGCGTAGTGCCCGAGTTCGTCCACCAGCACCATGGTCTTACGAAAGTCGCGGATGGAGCGGTTGATGAAGATATGGTAGCGGCTGTCGCGAAACAGTAAAAAACCCCAGCTATCAATGTCGTCGACCTCGGTGACCACGAGGTCGTCGCGCTTGCCGGCCATCTCGATCAGTCTGGCCAAAAGCCCAGCCATACGCGCTCCTTTGCCGGCCTGTTCGCCGACTTCACAAGGATAAGCCCTTGACGACGACCGTCAAGCCGGGGGACCGCCCGCAAGAGCAGTTGTCGCGCGATGATAGGCATGCTAACGAGTTTTCGCAACGCCTCATTTACCCAGCCTCGCTGCATCAAGGCCCGAAATGGCACTCATCGAATACCGCCGCTGTTCCCACTGCGGCAAGACCACCTGGCAGGAATTCGTGCCCCAGGCCGATCCGACCGCTTCCTATTGGCGTTGCCGCGACTGCGGCGACCGCCGGGCGGCCAAACGGGTGTGCCTTGCCCGCAACGCCCTGCTCCATCGGGGGCGGATCGAGACCGGGAGAACCTGCGCCGCCGTGTGCATCATCGACATCAGCCCCGACGGGGCGCGGCTGAGCCTGGACGAGGACATGCCTGTCGAGATCCGCACGAACCAGGCGTTGCGGTTCAATCCGCAGCTCCAGCCCACGGGTGAATTGTCCCAGTATCTGCCGGCCATCGTGCGCTGGACCCGGGGGCTGGAGTTCGGCCTGGCCTTTGCGCGCCCCCTGTCCCTGCCGTCAGGCGATATCCGCTGCATCGTCAAGAATTGAGCCGGCGGCGCGGTCCGGGCGTTGCCTCTGTGCCGGCAAGCGGGTATGCTGCCGCAGGCGCGGCAATCCCGCCGTCAAACCTGCAAGCCAAGGCGCGGCGCGGCTCATGATGGACTACGAAAAGATTCGGCACGCGGTAAAAACCGGCGACAAGATCCTGGAGCTGGCCGTTTCCATCGGCCTCGATCCGACCCGCCACACCATCCAGGAACTGGCCGACACGCTGCTGGCCCGGGCGCTCGCCGAGACCGGCCCGGACGGCGGCTGCAAGCCCTAGCGTCCTGGCGCGGGCTCCCCGCACCGGCCACGGGGTCCGGTCGCCAGCGCAATCCCGGCGCTGCCAGGCCGGTCGCGAGCAGGCCATCTTTCGCCGCCGCGTCCCTGCCCCCGCCGCCGCGCGTACCGTGCCGCGACGCGTCTTCCCTTTCCATCCGTAAGCGGCCACGAGGCGAAGTTCCCGACGCGCCCTGGCGGCCAAGCCCCAACCGAGGTCAACCATGCGCTCTCCCCTGCGACGCCAAGACCGGTCCATGGACGAGGAAACAGCCTTGGCCATCCTGCGCCGCGCAACCTGGGGCGTCCTGTCCACGGTCGGACCGGACGGGCTGCCCTACGGCACGCCCCTCAACTATGCCCTGGACGAACGCTTGCCCCAAAAATACCTGCTCTTTCACGCCGCCCTCGAAGGGCGCAAGCTGATCAACCTGGCCCACGCTCCCCGGGCCTCCTTCGTGGTCGTGGACAAGGCCCGGATGCTGCCCGAGAAGTTCAGCACGGACTTCGCCAGCGTCATCGTCGAAGGCCCGGTGGAATTCGTTGTCGATGCCGAAGCCAAGCGGGAGCGCCTGCGCCTCCTCGTGGCCGCGCTGTCCCCGGAGCATCGGCAAGCCGGCGAAATGCATATCGAGAAGCACCTCTCCAACTGCTGCGTGTTCACGCTCGCGGTGGATTCCCTCAGCGGCAAGAGCCGGCGCTAGCGGCCGACAGCATAAAAAAAGCCCGACGTCTCCGCCGGGCTTTTGCGCGTTGCCGCGACAACAAACCTACTCAAGGTCCATGATGACCGGGCCGAGGATGTTGCCCACGGGACGGGACAGGAATTCCTCGCGCTTGATCTCCTTGCCGTCGTACAGCATGCTCTCGATATGGATGATCTTTTGCAACCAGACGTTGTTTTCGATGGTTTTGGGGATCTCCGACTCGACAATGCGGGCGGTGATTTTGTCGATGTCGATTTCCTCGACGTCGCTAAACGAATAGGTATGGATATACTCTTCGTTGAAACCAAAGCAATACAACAGGTTGTTCTTGACGTAGGGCTGGAATATCTTCTTGGCCGGCTGCCCCTTGACCTCGCAATTGATCTTGCTTAGGCTGACCCGGAGTTTTTCTTTTTCGTTGACAATAATATAGACAACGGGGCGATTGCTTTCCAGCAGATCCTCGCCCGAGGAGTGGATGTTATTGTCCACTCCGTGATAGATGTATTCGATGTAGCGTTCCCGGTTGGCTTCCCTGGCTTCCCGCACCACTTCCTTCTCGATGTAGGAATAAAAAATCCGCTGCCCGAACCCCTTGATCTCAATGGTAAACTTCATCCTCCGCCTCCTGAGCAGATTCCGTGGTGTTCCGGCCTTGTCCGGGAAACGGCCCCAGTCCTTGCGGCCCGGTTATCATATGGATGTTACGCGGCTTTTCTCGTGCGGTCAATTTATCGTCGCTTGCCTCCTGTGGGTCGCGCTGGCCGGACCAGCCACGGCCACGGCCGGCGATCCGGGCGCGGCCACAACCCCGCTGCTCGGCACGCCCTACCGCGACGACGGCGTGGACGACCCAAGCGGCCGCCACACCCTTTTCGCCAACCAATCCCAAACCTTCCCTGATCGCGGCTTCAACTGCAGCGGCTTTGTCACCACCGCCTCGCGCGCCATCCTCGGCCGCCCCCTGCCGCTGGATCCCCTGCGCCGCGACCGCAAGGGCGACTCCGGCAAAAACGCCCCGGCCGGCGAGGACTGGGATTTCGGCTACGACCTCATCCTCAACCTCACCGACGGCCTGCCCCGGCGCGTCCTTGTCCCGGCCGGTCCGGGCCAGCCCCCGGCCGCGGCGCTCGCCGCCCCGGAAACCCTCGACGCGGCCCGGTTTCGCGGATTCCCTCTGCACGACGCCGCCGCCTGGAAAACCGTCCTGGCCCAACTGCGCCCGAACGAAATCGTTTTCGCCACGCTCAGCAAGGAAAAAGCCGGCCGGCTCTACTACTACCACGTCGGCCTGCTCTACGCCGACGCATCGGGCCACGCCTTCTTCGCCCACGCCACCCCGGGCAAGGGCAGCCACCGCCTGGAACTCACCACGCCGGCCGGCATGGCCGCCTTCCGCAAGGAATTCGCCGAAAACCGCTTCGGTGAAAAGTACATCCTGCTCATCGCCGCGCCACTGCCCCGCTAGGGGCGAGGCGAGGGGTGGGGGGGTGATTGAAGAGAGAAGAGGAAGGAAGAGTGCCTCCGGCGGCCGGGGGCCTGAGGCCCCCCGGACCCCCCGCATGGGGAAAAGTTTTAAAGGGGGTCTTGGGGGGGGCAGTCTGGAGCTTATCGACAGCGCGGTTTCCCTGTCTCAACTTCCGGTTTGCGCGCAACAGCCATGAAAAACGTCAGGCTCGAGAAAAACGTGCCGGCCGCGTCGCGCCGCCGCTGCTCGGCCGTGAACATGGCCGCCCCGGCCTGGGACACCAGGCCGGCAGCCACGGCCCGGTCCGCCGTCTCGGACAGGTCGTAGACCGCCTCGGCCGCCTCCAGGCGACGCAGAACCAGGGACCGGGGAAAAATCTCGATGGCCTCCAGCCCCGCCTCGGCGAGCAGTCGTCCCAGGCGACGGCCGATCCAGCCGCAACGGAAGCTGTCGGCCCAAAACCGGGCCAGCCGCCGCGCGACGTCCGTGAGATCCGAATCCACCACGAACGTGCCCCAATCCGGCTCCACGGCCAAGACCGCCCCGCCCGGCCGGGTCACGCGCCCCATCTCGGCCAAGACGGCCCCGGGGTCGGACACGTGCTGGAGCGTGCGCTCGATGCGGCAGGCGTCAAAAACGCCGTCGGCAAAGGGCAGGCGCGCCCCGTCGCCAGCCGCAAGGACCGGTCGGACCCCAGCGGCGTTTTCCAGGTCCAGACGCGCCCGGGCCAGCATGGTCCGGCTGGCGTCGAGCCCGACAGCGATTCCAGTCGGCCCGACCAGGCCGGCCATGGCCGCCGCTTCCGCGCCCAGGCCGCAGCCGACTTCCAGGGCTCTGCCCCCGGCTGCCAGCCCAAGCCGGGCCAGGCTCTCGTCCTTGATGGCCCGCATGCCCGGCGTCTCGCCAAGGTAGCGCAGACAGTGCACGTAGACGTCGGGGTCGGCCGTCCGATCGAGTCCGGCAAAGCCCGTGGCCAGATATTCCGCCATCGTGCCCCTCCGACAACGGTTCTTAGCCTTGCGGGAAAAGCCGCG
>JBKICS010000330.1:0-5457 GCA_046567015.1 Acidobacteriota bacterium
CCCCCCGGTCAAGCTCCCGGCCAAGACCCACCCCAGGCTGGCCATTACCCGCGGGGAGAGCGTGGACCAGCCCGAGGTCACAGGCCTGGTGGTGCGCCCCGAAGGCCTGTGCCAACCGGCCTTTATCCGCCTGCCCGGCCCGGAGGGCACGGATGTCGCCGTCACCGTGGCGGCGGTCGGCTGCCGGGTGGATCTGGCCGTCAGCGACCTGGACACGAAACAAAAAGAGTTCCAAAAGGCCCAAGGCCTGGCCGACCCGCCCTGGGCCCAGACCGACTACGCCGCCGGACGTGCCAAATGACCACCGCTGCCCGCCGTCCCTCGGGCCAGGCCCTGCTGGAAACCCTGGTGGCCGTGGCCATCCTGGCCATCGCCCTGGTTTCGCTTCTGGCCGGGCTCGTGCGCCTGCAGGACCAGCGCCTGGAAGCCGCCAAGGCCCGGCGCGCCGCCTGGCTGGCCGAGGCCAAGATGGACGATCTGCTCCTTGGCGGCGAGGGATCCTGGAAAAACGCCTCGGGCGCCTGCCCGGACCCGGACCAGGATTTCTCCTATACCGTGGAAGTCACCGACACCCCGGACACGCTCATGCGGGTGCTCGCCGTCACCATCGCGGCCACCGGCTCGGATCGCCTGACCGTGCGCCTGGCCCGCCTGGAGCCCAAGCAATGAAGCCGCGACCCAACGCAAGCGCCGGCTTCACCCTCATCGAGGTGCTGCTGGCCCTGCTCATTGCCGCCCTGGTCATGCTCGGGGCCTATTCCGTCACCTCCCAGGTCATGGCCATGTCCGAGGACGCCCAGATCAGTCTGGCCACCGAGGACGCCATGGACATCCTGCGCCTGACCCTGGCCAACGACCTGGGTTCGATCATCTGGACCGAGACCAACAAAAAGGACGCGGCCCAGGCCGTGGCCTTTTACGGCGGCCCGGACACCACCGCCCTGTCCGGGGCAACCGACACCCTGCTCTTCTCCCTGGCCACGGCCGCCACCCTGGACCCGGCCGCGGCCTTCCCGTCCTATGCCTTCAACCGCGTCGAATACGTGCTGCGCGGGATCACCGAGGGCGAGAACGCGGGCAAGGACCGACGCAGCCTCGTGCGCCGGGAAATCCCCCTGGGCACCCTGACCTGGCGCGACCGGGAACGCACGGCCGTGGCCGAAACCGTTCTCCTGGACGCCGTGGAAAACTGCGCCGTCACGTTCCTGGAGAATGCCGCCAACTCGCCCCTGAAAAGCTGGGACAGCAGCGCCCGCAAGCTCGCCCGCTTGTCCCCCCTGCCGGCCCAGGTGCGCCTGGGCGGCACGGCGATTTTTTCCGGCAAGCGCCGCACCGTGGACGTGCGCGTTCCGCTTCCCCCTCAAGACATCTCCCTGAGTGTCCGGCAATGAAGACACGGCGCGACGCACGGGGCGCGGTGCTCATTTTCGTCCTGGCCCTGGTGGCGCTTTTGGCGTCGCTTGCCGTGCAGACCCTGCGCACCGCCCAGGTCGAGGTGTTCGGGGCCTACAGCGGCATCTACGCCCGGCAGGCCCAGGCCACGGCCGAATCCGGCCTTTTGGCCGCCGCCGCCGTGCTGCTCGACAATGCCAAAAGCCAGGTCAGCGACAACCTGACCCAGGACTGGGCCCTGTTTCCCGACCTGACCGGCTATCCCGGGGCTTGGTTCCTCGCCGGCCACATCAGCGGCCGCATCGTGGACGAGAGCGGCAAGTTTCCGGTCAACAGCCTGCACCCGGGACTGGCCGACCACGCCGTCTTCGAGGGGATCTTCCTGCGCCTGCTTACCCGGGAGCCCTTTTCCCTGTCCGACGATCAGGCCAAGTCCCTGCTCGGCGCATTGGTGGACTGGCTCGACCCCGACGACAAGCCCGGGGCCTCCGGCGCGGAGGACTCCTATTACGCCGCCGCCTCCCTGCCTTATCAGGTCCGCAACAACTCCCTGGACACCCTGGCCGAACTGTTGCTCGTCAAGGGGTTCTCCCGACCGCTGCTCTACGGCCAGGGCGACGTGCCCGGCCTGCTGTCCATGCTCACCCTGTGGGGCAGCGGGCTGATAAACGTCAATACCGCGCCCCTGCCGGTGCTGGCCGCCTTGCCGGCCGACCAGACCGGTTCCGGGGGGGCAACCCTGGCGGCCGCCCTGGATGCCTACCGCCGGGATCCGGTGCGCCGCGAGGAACTCTCCACCCTGGAATGGCTCGACAAGGCCAGCGGCAGCCAGACCGTCGAATGGCCGCAAGGGGCGCTGGCCACCCGGAGCCTGTATTTTTCCGTCCAGTTGGAGGGCCGTTCCGGCGCGGCGGTCAGACGCCTCTACGCAGTGCTCAAGCGCGATTCGGGACGCCAGTCGAGCAAGGGCCCCTCGTGTAAAGTTCTGTACCGGGAGTTGCATTAACCCCTTGCTCGTGCCACAAGGGAGGCATGCGGGAATCCATCCTGGCCTTGTCCGAACGAGCCGAATCACTGAAACTTTTACGCCTTGAACGCACCGGCAAGGGACTGGCCCTCACCGGCTTCGCTCAGGGCGAGCTGCCGCTGCAGGCTACGCCCGAGGATTTCGCCTCCCTGGCCGCCCAACTGGCCGCCGCGAACGGTCTGCTGGCCGATCGGGTCGTGCTTGGCCTGGACGGCGGGCAAGCGGTCCTGCGCCGCCTGCGCTTTCCGTTTACCTCCCCGGGCAAGATCGATCTGGTCCTTGGCCCGGAATTCGAGCCGTATCTGGCCGGAGCACAGACGGAATCGGCCTTTTGCTGGGCGGCGACTGCCTTGACTCCGGCTCCGGCCGCCGTGGCCTTGGCCGGGGCCACGCCTCTTGCCCCCTTGCTGGAGCGGGTGGCTGCCCTGAATGCGGCCGGTTTGCCGCCGTCGGCCGCCTGCCTCGACCTGGCCGGCCTCGACGCCGCCCTGGCCGCCCGGGCTCCCAAAGCCCACGCCGCCCTGTGCGTGAGCCTGCTTGACGGCCGGGCCGATTTCGCCTGCCGCTGGGGCAACGCCCCCCTGGCCTGGCGCAGCCTGACGGCCCCGACCGGCGACCCGGCCGCCCTGGCCGCCTTCCTGTCCCGGGAAGCCGCGTTCACCCTGTCGCCCCTGGCCTCCCAGCCGCCGCACAGCCTGACCCTGACCCTGGTGGGCCAGGCCGTCGACGCGGCCCAGGCCCTGGAGCAACAGCTCTCCGCCACGGCCACGCCCCTGGCCGCCCTGCCGGGCTGGCCGACGCTGCCGGACGGAACTCCGCTCCCCGATGACTTCGCCGCGACCTACGGCCTGGCCCTGCTCGCGGCCAAAGGGCCGGGCACGGCCAATTTCCTGCGCGGTGCGCTGACCCCGGCCCTGTCGCGCTCATCCCTGCGCCGCAGCATCCTCATCGCCGGCGGTTCGCTGGCCCTGCTCGTAGTCTGCGCCGTGACCGCCCTTGTCGCCTCCTACTGGCGGCTCGACGCCGCCATTGCCAAGGCCCAGGACGAAACCGGGGCCATCGTGGCCAAGGCCGCGCCGGAACTGGCTTCCGGGCTGACCCTGACCCAGAAGCTGTCGGTGCTGCGCGGCCGGTTGAGCGAACAGACAGCCTCGGCCCGGGAGCGGGCCGGGAGCGGCACCGGAACGGCCCTGGAAGTGCTGGCCGCCATCCACGCCGGGCTTGGCCCGGGCGGCCAGGTCAAGGCCCGTCGCGTGGCCGCCGACGAGTCCCGGGTCACCATCGACGCCGTGGCCGACGACTACACCACCGTGGATGCGGTCAAGCGCCGTCTGGCCGCCATGCCGGTGTTCAGCAACGTGGACATCAAGGGGGCGAAAAACGTGCCGGATAAGAAACAAGTGGAATTCCAGCTCGACTTGAAGCTGGCCGGCAGCCGGGAATCCGGTTCGTGAATCGCCAGCTCCCCCATCCCCTGCTCCTGGCCGCCGGCGGGCTCGCCCTGGTCATGGGGTTCTACCTGTGGGTGGTCGTCCCGCTTGGCGACGGACTGGCCCTGCGGGAAAAACGGCTGGCCGACGCCGTACGGACCCTGGCCGAAGCCAAGCGGCTGGCCGCCCAGCTGACCCCGGCCGACCAGGAGCAGGCCAGCCAGCCCCTGCCCGAGGGCTTTTCCCTGTTTTCCCTGGTCGAAGGCGTGGCCACCAAGGAAGGAGTCAAGGCCAATGTGGAATTCATGCGCCCGGCCAACCGCGACCTCGGCGGCGGACGCCGGGAGATGGCGGTCGACCTGCGCCTGACCGGCCTTAGCATCAATCAGCTGCTCGCCTTCATGCAAAAGGTGGAATCGCCGAGCCAGGGCATCCGCATCCGCCAGTTCATCCTGCAGCCCTCGACCAAGGGCGGCATCGACGCCGACATGTCCGTGGCCGTGGCCATCCAGACGGACAAAGCCAAGTAGCTCACAAATCGCGCGCCCGCCGGGCTGGGCCGCGACCAGCCCGGGCGCGCCGCATATCCCGCCCCTGCCGACAGGTCGCACGAAAAGAGCGTCCAGACCAATGGCCCGACCCTCCTGGCCGACCGCCTGTCGCGTCGGCCTTTACGTTGCGATTGTCTAGCGCGCCTGATTGGCGGCCATCCGGGCTTGTCGGGATCGACGTGGCTCGGGGCTATCCGTATGGCGACGGCCCCGATCGGGCAGGCGCAGGCCCGGAAGGTGCGATCGACAGCGCTTCCCGCCTCCGCCCCGATCGGCTCGCCACCCCCCAGGGCTGCCCCCGGGAGGCCGCGCGAACCGGCAAGTCGTGGCGTTGGCGGGGTGCTTGGCCGGTTGCCGCCTCCCTCCCATTCGCTCACGCGAACCGGCAAGAGACCTGCCGACGTCTTCCCTAGCGGATGCCCGAGTCCAGGGAGATCGGCACGGTGCTCGTCGTGGTGTCGGTGGCGGTGGTGGTCGTCGTCGTCGCACTCGTGGCGGCGGCGGACGAGGTAACCAGGGCCTGCAGGGAGCTGGCCTTGTCCTTGTCGTCCTGGGCGTACTGATTGTAGGTGGAGGCCTGGTCCGGATTGGCCGTGGCCAGGGCCTCCCAGGCCGTGGCCCGGTGCAGCAGGGCGGCGACGTAGGACGGCTGAACGGCCAGGGCCTTGGTGTACTGGTCCACGGCGGCCTGATACTCGCCGGCGCTGTACCGGACCCGGCCGATGGCGTCGTAGGCCCGGGGATAGTTGGGGTCCAGGGACAGGGCCGTGTTGTAGTCCTCAAGGGCCCGGCTGGGATCGTTGATGCTGACGTAGTAGGCTCCCCGGTCCACGTAGACGCTGGCCAGGGTCGGGTCGTAGGACACGGCGAGATTGAGTTCGGACAAGGCGGCCGTGCCGGAGCCCTGTCCGATGTAGGTCAGGCCAAGGCCGCCGGCGGCCTTGGCGTTGGTCTCGTCCAGGGACAGGGCCCCGTTGTAGGCGAGCTGGGCGTTGGAATAGCTCCCCTGGGCCAGATAGGCATCGCCGAGCAGCGTATAGCCGGACACCAGCTTGTC
>JBKICS010000331.1:0-2753 GCA_046567015.1 Acidobacteriota bacterium
TTCCTCGTCGAGCTGCGCCGTCAGGTGGGGCAGGTCGCAATCCGTGAGCGCCTGGGCGATGCGTTCGTTGCCGTAGGTTTCCGGGGCGTCGGGATAGGCGACCGCCGCGGCCAAGCTGGCGATGGGCAGGTAGGGCCGCTGGGGCAGGAACAGGGTGCGTTCGCCGGCCGGCATGGTCAGGGTGCCTGTGGCGTAGGGCCAAAGGCCACCCATGGCCCGAAAGAGGGTGGATTTGCCGCAGCCGGCCGGGCCGGCCACCATGACGCGTTCGCCCGGGGCCACGCTCAGGGCGGCGTTGGCCAGAAGGACGCGGCCGTCGGGCAGGGACAGGCTGGCGTCGGCCAGGGCCAGGCCCGCGCCGGCCGGGGCGTCGAAGCGGGTGAAGCCTTCATCCTTGCGGGTTTCGAGATCGGCCAGGGCGGCGGCGAAGCCGGTGAGACGGTCGACGGTGGCCCGCCACTGGGCCAGGCGGGTGTAGGCGTCGATGAACCAGGACAGGGCGTTTTGGACATGGCCGAAGGCCGAGGCGGTCTGCATGAGGCCGCCGAGCTGGATGGCCCCGGAGAAATAGCGCGGCGCGGCAACCAGAAAGGGGAAGATGACGGCGGCCTGGGAATAGCCGGCGGAAAACCAGGTCAGGCGCTTTTGCTGGACCATGATCGCCCACCAGTTGGACACGACATGGGTGAAGCGCCCGGCCAGGCCTTTGGCTTCCTGGGCCTCGCCGCCGTAAAGCGCTATGGGTTCGGCGTTTTCGCGCACCCGCACCAGATGGTAACGGAAGTCGGCCTCGTAGCGTTGCTGCATGAAATTGAGGCGAATGAGCGGCCGGCCGATCAGGTGGGTGAAAAAGGAGCCGAAGCCGGCGTAGAGCACGGCGGCCCAGAGCATGGAGCCGGGGACTTGGATGTCGAGGATGTGGATGTCGCCGGAAAGGCCCCAGAGGATCACGGAGAACGAGGCCAGGGACACGACGGATTCGAGCAGCCCCAGGGTCAGGGAGAGGGTCTGTTCGACAAAGCCGCCGATGTCTTCGCTGATGCGCTGGTCCGGGTTGTCGGTGCCGTTTTGTTCAAAACGCAGCCGGTAGTAGTTGTGGTCGGCCAGCCAGGTTTGCGCGTAGCGCTCGGTGAGCCAGCGCCGCCAGCGGATCTGCAGCATCTGGCGCAGGTAGACCTGGTAGACGGCGACGATGATGAACATGGCGGCCAGGATGGAAAAGCGGCCCAAGAGGCGGAAGAACTCGTCGACGTTTTTTTGCTGCAGCGAGTTGTAAAAGAGGTTGTTCCATTCGTTGAACAGCACGTTGAGATAGACGATGCCCAGGCTCATGCCGATGATGACGGCAAGGAGCAGGCCGGATTTGAGGCGCTCTTCGCTTTTCCAATAGGGCTTGGTCAGGGCCCAGAGAGCGGCGACGAATTGTCGCTTGGATGCGGGCATGGGGGTGCTCCTGGTTGCGGTCGGTGGTCCGCGCCGGGCGGATGGTCCGTCATAAGCGTTCCCGGGGCCGCCGGGCTTACGGCATGGCCGGTCGAGCGCGTGAAACGGACCGTATCCCTCTAGTCATTGGCGCGGCGGGACGCAACCGAACTCACGAAGAAGACGCATGAAATTTCGGACAGACGCAGGCCGGCGAAGGGCCGGGCGGCGCACGACAAAGGGCCGGCTCCCGAAGGAACCGGCCCTTGGCAATGCCGTCACGCCCGAGGCGTCGGGCCTAGAAGCGGTAGGTAAAGCCGAAGGAGACCTTCCAGGTGTCGCCGTCCTTGGACTTGTTGACCAGACGGCTGCCCCAGACGCTTTTCTGGAAATCGCCGTGGGCCCAGCCGGTCTCGACCCGGGCGTCGAGGTTTTCGTAGAGGGCGTACTTGGTGTCGAAGTTGACGCCAAAGGCCTGCTCGTTCCAGGTCAGGTCGCGGCCCATCTGGAAGTAGGGGTTGGAGCCGAGGACCGCGTTGAGGTCGCGGATGGCCCGGGGCGAGTTGTTGCCGTGCAGGTAGGTGAAGTTCAGGCGCTGCTCGAGCTTGGGCAGGAAGTTGATGTTGACCAGGGCCGCGCCGAAGCCCATGGCGCCGACCGGGTCCATGCCCATGTTGGAGTTGCGGGCGAACACCTGGCTGTCGTCGAACAGGAACGAGCCGCCCGGACCCCAGTTGGGCCGGGTGTGGGGCATGCGCTCGGAGCCGTTGCGGGTGGAGCTGTCCTCGCCGGTGGACCACCAGCCGTAGACCTGGGGCGTGAGCAGATCCCAGCCGGTGTACTCCGCGCCGAAGTCAAGAAACCAGCCGTGGCGCTTGCTCTTGTTGCGGTCGTCCATGGCGCCCTGGCCGTAGATCACGTCGCCGTAGAACTTGACCGGGTCAAGGGCGGTGACTTCCAGGGCGCTGCCGGCCCAGAGATAGGGGTTCTGGGCGTTCTTCCACTTGGTGGGGGCAATGAGCGAACCTGCCGAGAGCAGATCCTCGGCATCGGTGGCTTCGCCGAAGGAGGAGGCGAAGGTCGTGAAGTAGTTGGCGTCCCGGCCGGCCACGGCCACGGCGGCCCAGGGCGTGGCCTTAAGCCCCGTGACGGTGATGGGCAGAGCCAGGAAATACAGGTCCAGTTCGTCGGCGACCTGGGTGGTGGTGGGGTCGTAGGTCCGGTTGCTGTCGATGAGGCGGGCGAATCCGGCCTGGATGTTCAGGGTGCCGGGGATGAGGTTGCTGTTGACGCCCAGCCCGGCGGCCCAGTCGGTAAAAACGATGCTGTCG
>JBKICS010000332.1:0-5691 GCA_046567015.1 Acidobacteriota bacterium
TGGAACTTGTCGCGAGCCCCGTCTACGAGACCGAACCCTGGGGCGACGCCGACCAGCCGGCCTATCTGAACCAGGTCGCGGCCCTGACCCTGGGGCCGTCCTGGACGCCGCGCCGGCTGCTTGCCGCGCTCAGGGGCATCGAGGCGGCGCTTGGCCGGGTGCGCGACCCCGGGCGTCCGTTCGGTCCCCGGACCCTTGATCTGGACATCCTGCTCTGGGGTCTTATTTGCCAGGACGACCCGGAGCTGACCATTCCGCATCCGCGCCTGCGCCAGCGTGCCTTCGTGCTGGTTCCGCTGGCCGACCTCGCCCCGAACGCGCCCATAGCGGACGGGCAGGGGGGCAGCGTGGCCCAGGCCCTGGCGGAAATGCCTTCCAAAGACGTCGGGAAAATTGTAAGAGCAATCGAGTGACCAGCCTCGCAATCGGGGCCAGGGAAGGAGCGATATGACCAAATGGCTTATACTGATCGCGGCCGGATTTATTCTCTATAAGCTTTTCATGGGCGACCGGGGACGCAAGAAGGAACAGGAAGCCGAGACCAAAAAGCACATGGCCGCCACGGGCGAGATGGTCAAGGATCCGGTCTGCGGCACCTATGTTCCGGCCGAAGCCGACATTCGTGCCCGCGACGGTAACAAGGTCTATGCCTTTTGCAGCTACGAGTGCCGCGACACCTTCGTCAAGCGTCTGGAAGCCAGCCGGACCCAGTCCGTGGAGTCAGGCAAGTCCGAGACGCGTGCCGACGACGAACGTCCCTAACGCCGGAACGGATCGCACCCACCGCATCGAGCCGTCCTGACCACGCGCAGCAACGCCTTTGACCGGCCAGGAGCGTTTCGGCCTCGTTGGTCGCGTGATGGCCGGCGCACGACGGGCCGTGTCGCTTGCACCGCCGCACGGCTCGCGTCCTTGGGTGCGTCATGATGTCCCCATGCCCAACACCCAGCACTTCCCCCGGTCGGACGCGGCAACGCGTCAGGACGCGGCCACGCCCTGGACTTGCCGGCTGTGCCTGGCCGTCATCCTGGCCGTGGCCGCCGGGTTGCGGCTCTATCACCTCGAAACCCCGTCCCAGTGGTGGGACGAGATCATCGTTCCGCTGACAGCCCGCTTTCCCCTCGCCTACATCCTCGATTTCTCGCGCCACTGCGAGATGCACCCGCCGCTGTACCATCTTTTCATTAAGCTCGTGGAAGGCGCGGGGTTGTCGGATTTCGCCCTGCGCCTGCCCTCGGCCCTGTGCGGACTGGCCACGGTCTATGCGGTTTGGCGACTGTTCGGGGCACTTTACGACCGTTCGGTCGGACTTTTCGCCGCCGCCTTCCTGGCCGGCAGCGCCATGCAGGTCTGGCACGTGCGGCAAGTGCGGCCCTATGCCCTGCTTTGCCTGCTCTTTGCCTTTTCCCTGTTTTATTTCCTGCGCTTTCTGCGCAATGGCCGCAACCGGGACTTGTGGACCGTTTTGGCGCTGAATGTGCCGCTTTTTCTCCTGCACTATTTCACCTTCCAGATCGCCCTGGCCCAGGGTGTGATCCTGGCCCTGTTTTGGCTGTGGCCCACGGGAGGGCGGAGGGTGGTCGACTTCCGCCAGTTGCTGGCCTTTGGCCTGGGCACCACGGTGGTGGCCCTGCCGGTGCTCTTTTTCTTCTTTCTGCCGAGCCAGACCTCGCTTTCGATCTTTTCCTCCAAGGCCGGCTGGGGCGAGATGGGACGGCTTATTCTCGATTACGCCGCCCAGGTGCTGTGGAGCCATGACGACCTAGCCCTGCGCCTGGCCCTGGGGGCGCTCCTTCTGGTGGGTGGGGCGGTCATGTGGAGAAGGGCTCCCCGGGAGCTGGCCGCCTGTCTGCTGCTGGCCGCCATTCCGGCCTTTGTCCTATTTTGCATGCGCAAGACCGCCTATTTCTCGCCGCGCCATTTCCTGTTCATGACCATCCCGGCGGCCGTCGTCATCGGCCATGTCGCCCGGCTGCTGTCGCGTCCCTGGCTGGTCATGCCGGCCGCCCTGGCCTTGGCCGCGGTTCCGGCCGGGATCCTCGTGTACGGGCACGGCCAAGACTATTACGACGAGACGAGCTACCATCATCCCGTCTTTGTCACGGATTTCAAGCCCATGGCCAAGCAGCTGGCCGTCAGGCTGCGCCCGGGCGAGCTCCTTGTCGCCTCGGACCAGGGCACGGTCAACGCCGTGTCCTGGTATCTCGACCAGTACGTGGCGCATAATCCCTTTCGCGGCCAGCGCCTGGAAGCCGGGGCCGGCGATTTTCACGTGACCTTTTTCGCGCCGTACAAGACCTGGGGCCACCTTGGCCGGACCGAAGAGGCCTTTCGGGAAGCCGTGGGGACCATCGACTCGGCCGAACCGGTCTTAAATGCCACCTTGTATACGCTGCCCATCCGGCGCGAAGCCGCGCCGATCATCGAGACCGTGCCCTATCATCTGCGCCGGCGCATGGAGTTTCCGGCCTTTTACCGGCAGGTGGACAGCTTTTCGGACATGACCATCAGCCCCTACTGGGGCGGCGAGGTCATGGCCACCCGAAACAACCATCCGGCCCGTCTGGCCTACCGTCTGGAAAACACGGCCGGCCCCGGCCCGCAGCAACTGCAATTCGTCCTGGAGTACAAAAACCAGGGGCAGGGCAGCACCATGGCCTATGCCGTCCGCTTTGACGACGAACCGCCGGTGCCCCTTTTCACCTCCCATGGCCCGGACCCGGCCGAGGCGGCAACCGTCTCCATCACCCGGGAAAAAACCTATAAAACCATGGTATTGTCCCTGGAAACGATCTGCGCCGACCAGACCGCGCGCTATCCCGGCGGCAATCTGGAAACCACCGTCTTTAGGGGCTTCGATCTGGAAATCGTGCCGTCGGGCACGTTCGACTCGCCGGCGGCGATCGGCAACCTCCGGGAAACCAATCTGGGCAAGATCGAGCACAACCAGGCCCAGATGTGGCGCTGGGGCATGGGGCCGAGCAGCCTGCTCACCTTCGAGTTGGAGCAAGCCGGGCCGCTGTGGCTGGAATTCGATTTCGACAACCTGCTTCCCGGACAGAACGTAGTGGTCGCGGCCAATGGGGAAATCATCGCCACCCTGGCCAATCTGGCGGCCGGCGCCCAGGAGCGCCACCGCCTGCCCATTGCCGGCCGGCCCGGAAAAAACACCGTCATTATCGCCTCGACCGTCTGGAATCACGGGACGGTCACCTTTGCCGAAACCGACATCCGGCCCATGAGCCTTTATATCCGCAAGCTGCGCCTGACGCCTTGAGGGGATGGGCAGCGGACGGCACAATTGCGCCCGGCAGCGCTGCAATTTCAAAAATAGTCGCTCTTTCGATAGGTTACAAAACGTTGCGGCGACGATAGGGCGGGCATGCCTGTCCGACCTCCTGAGCCCTCGTGCCGGGTGCAGCCGCCGAACGTGCACCGGCGTATGTCCAGGCGCGTATCCGGAGCCATTCGAAGCGTGCTAGACCGGCCGGAAACCTTCCGGACCGGAGTGATTTCCATGCGCCGCGCGTCGAGGACTGCGTGCGGCGACGGTCTTTGTTCCGAACGGCCTGACGGCCGCAATGGTTTGGGGACACGGCTGAACGCTACCGGAGCATGGTGCCGAAACTGTCTGGAAAAACCCAGAGCCACCCCGGATTTTCAGGCTGCCTGGCAAGGCGAAGAGCAGGCAGACGGGAAGGCGGCGAAACGCGTCCTGGAGCAGCGGCGGGCGACAGAATTCCCCCCTTTATCTTCACTGTCCTAGCAAAGTTAACATAATTTACATTATGAGACATTAGCCAGGAGCCGGGAAAAGGGCCCCCGGGACTGGGCCAGCCTCCACACGCAGCCGCGATTCAAGGAGCCGACAGCCCCCGCCGACGCTGTGCCGGGGCCAATATCCGAAACAATGCTCTTTTGTATGACGGATCGTATACGATTCGTATCAAGGACGCTGGACTTTGCCACGCCGCCGCCATTGGCAACGCCGCCAGCGCCCCAAACGCCAAGGGATCAGACGGTTCACAGGCTCGCGGCCGCCAATCGTCTTCGCATGGCGGCGCGCTTGCGACGCCACGCCTTGTTTATGACGCCACGCCTGTTGCGATGCCATGCCCCGTTTGTAACGCAACGCCTGTTGCGATGCCGCGCTTGATCATGACGCCGCCGTTATCGTTTGCGACGCGACTTCGGCCCCGGGGGGGCGCGCATCCATCCGGCATACCGGAAAATTTCACAGAAAAAGCGGTACCGGCGCAAAGGCTGTCACGTCCACCAGTCCCTTGTCCGTCAATTTGAGGCTGGGAATGACTTCCAGAGATAGAAACGACATGGACATGAACGGATGGGCCTCCACCTCGGGCGGCAGGCCCGCGATCTCCCGATAGGCGGCCCCGAGCTTCTCCAGTCCCGACAGCACCACCTCGAGCGGCGCGTCGCTCATGAGCCCGGCCACGGCCAGCCGCACTTGGGCCAGCACCTGCCCGCCCCTGACCACGGCGAAGCCGCCGCCGGAAACCATGAGTGTGCGGGCGGCCAGCGCCATGTCCGCGTCGCTTATCCCAGCCACGATGATGTTGTGGGCGTCGTGGGCCACGGTGCCGGCAATGGCCCCGGCCTTGAGGCCAAGGCCCTGGACAAAGCCCAGGCCCAGGTTGCCGGTGCCCTTGTGGCGCTCGATGACGGCCAGCTTGGCCAGATCGCGCGCCGGATCGGCCACGGCCAGGCCGCCGCGCACCGTCGGCTCCAGAATCAGGGTCTCGGTGACGATTTGACCCGGCACGATGCCGATGACCCGCATCCGGTCGGACGCGGCCGGCACGGCCAGCCTGGACTCGGCCAACTCGCCGCCCACCCGCATGGCCCGGGGCGGGGTCAGGCAGGAGCGGTCGGCGAATTCCCATTCCGCCAGCCGCCGCCCGGCCAGGATGACGTCGTTAATGGCAAACGACGTCAAATCCTCCACCAGGACGGCGTCGGCCCGGTAGCCCGGAGCCACCGCCCCCCGGCGACGCAGCCCGAAATAGCGGGCCGGGTTGATCGAGGCCATGGCCACGGCCCGAAGCGGCGGCACGCCCAGGGCCACCGCCTGGCGCACCAGGGCATTGATGTGCCCTTCCCGGCTCAAATCCGTGGGATCCCGGTCGTCGCTGACCAGGGAGAACTGGGCGGCGTTGTCCGGGGTCACCAGAGAAATCAGCGTTTCCAGGTTCTTCTCGGTGCTGCCTTGGCGGATCATGACGTGCAGGCCCCGGCGCAGCTTTGCGCGCGCCTCGTCAAGCTCGGTGCATTCGTGGTCTGAACCCGGGCCGGCCGTGACATAGGCGTCCAGCGCCCGCCCGGTCAGCCCCGGAGCATGGCCGTCGATGACCCGGCCCCGGGCGGCGATGAGCTTTCGCAGCACCATGTCGTCGCCGCCCACCACCCCGGGGAAATTCATGACCTCGGCCAGCCCCAGAATGCGGTCGGGATGCCGGGCCAGCATGGCGGCCACGTCCATGGCCCCCAGGCGGGCCCCGGAGGTGGCCATGTCCGTTGCCGGCACGCACGACGGCATCATGAAATAGCAGGTCACGGGCAGATCCTGGCTGCAGGCCAGCATGTATTCGATGCCGGGCAGCCCGAGGACATTGGCGATCTCGTGGGGATCGGATACCACGGCGCAGGTGCCGTGCGGGGCCACGGCCCGGG
>JBKICS010000333.1:0-4524 GCA_046567015.1 Acidobacteriota bacterium
CGGCGGCCGCCCCGGCCCTTGCCCCCCGGCCACTTCCGGCCTATGCCTCAGGGACAATCCCCAACCGATCCCCGGAGCGGCCATGCGCATACGGACCAAGTTACTGTGTTTCCTACTGGTGGTGGTCATAACCCCCCTGTGCGCCCTGGGCCTGTACGCCTGGCGCCAGACCGGGAACCTGGGCCAGGAACTGGCCGAAAAAACCGCCGACGCCCTGGAGACCAACGCCGCCGCGGAGCTGGTCCAGACCGCCGACATGTTCAGCGAACACTGCGCCGCCACCCTCGATCTGCTGGAAACCTCCCTGGCGCTCACCGTCGACGCCGCCAAGCGCCTGCTCGACGTGCAAAGCCCCACGCCCCCGCCGCCGCTCATGCCCATGGACAGCGAGTTCGACGCCGGAACCGTCACCGACGCCGTCCTCACCCCCATCGGCGGGTCCGACGTGAACGCCAGCTACGACCACCTGGTCTTCCATCTCGCCCCGGGGCTGACCAGGCAAGCCGCCTTGCCGGAAATGCGGGCCATGTCCGGCCTGGTTCCCTTTTACCGCACGCTTTTCGCCCACCACAAAAGCCTCATGCAATTCGGCTACGTGGGACTGGCCTCGGGCCTGCACTGCGCCTATCCCGGCCACGGCGGCTATCCCGCCGACTACGATCCCCGGCGTCGGCCCTGGTATCAAAACGCCGCGACCAAGAACGGCGCCACCTGGGACGTCATGACCGACGCCGCGACCCGGCAGGTCGTGGCCTCCATGGGCCTGGCCCTGCGCACGGACAGCGGCCAAGTGCTTGGCGTGGCCGGCCTCGACATCCCCATGGCCCGGTTGTTCCTGCAAAGCGACCTCTCTCGGACCTGGAGCGACCGGGTGCGGTCCATGGTCGTGTCCCTGGGCACCCAGGGCACGGCGGGCAAACCGGAACTGCTCATCGTGGCCAGCCGCGACTATGCCCAGAAAAGCCGCGACTGGACCGCGCCGGTGGAGCTTGAACGCATCGAATCCCCGGACACGGCCGTCCTGGCCGAAGTGACCCATGAACTGGCCGCCGGGCGCAGCGGCGTGCGGCGGCTGCACTACCGGGGGGAGGACAGCTTCCTGGCCTTCGCCCCCATCGCCCACCGCCGCCTGGCCGTGGTGCTGGCCGCGCCCCATGAAGAGGTGGTGGCGGCGGCCGAACAGGCCGAGGACCGGGTCATCACCGCCGTCTCGGGGCTGGCCGGCCAGATCGGCTGGTTTCTGGCCGGGACGGTGCTGCTGGTGGCCGGGCTCGCCGTTCCGGCCTCCAAGACCGTCACCCGGCCGGTCCGCGAACTGGCCGAGGCGGCCCGGAAACTGGCGGCCGGGGACTTCTCGGCCCGGGTCTCCCCGCATGGGCGCGACGAACTGGGCGAAATGGCCACGTCGTTTAACGACATGGCCCCGCAGCTCTTGGAACGGGTGAAGCTTAAAAACGACATGGCCCTGGCCATGGAGGTGCAGCAGCATCTGCTGCCGGGCCGGCCGCCGGCCATGGATGGCATGGATATCGCGGCCTTAAGCCTCTACTGCGACGAAACCGGCGGCGATTATTTCGATTTCCTGGAATTTTCCCAGGATGACGCCGCCCATGCCGACATCGTCATCGGCGACGTCACCGGCCACGGCGTGTCCGCGGCCCTGTTCATGGCCACAGGCCGGGCGCTTCTGCGCGGCCGGGCCGTGGGCCAGCCCGGCCCCGGGGCGCTATTGACCGAAGTCAACGACCTGCTGTGCCAGGACACCCATCTCACCGGCCGTTTCATCACGCTTTTTTTCCTGCGCCTGGACCGCGCCTCCAAGGAGATGGTGTGGTGCCGGGCCGGCCATGATCCGGGCCTGCTCTACGATCCGGCCAGCGACGCCTTCGACCAGCTGCAAGGCACGGGCATCCCGCTCGGGGCGGTTGCGGGCTGGACCTATGCGGAAATGCGCCGGCCGTGGATCACCCCGGGGCAAGTGCTGGTGCTCTACACCGACGGCATCCACGAGGCCCGAAACCGGGACGACGTCATGTACGGCAAGGAGCGCATGGAGGCGGTGGTGCGCCGGGAAGCGGCCGGCCCGGCCTCGGCCGTGGCCAACGCCCTGGTGGCCGATCTCAAGGAGTTCAAGGCCGGCCTGCCCCTGGAGGATGACGTGACCCTGGTGGTCATCAAGGCCACGGCCTGATTCTCCAGGTTAACCGGGAAGTTCGCCCATTTGCCCCTTTGCAGGCCGACGAGAAGGGATTATCCTGCCGGCAAAGCGCGACTGAACCCCTTCGTCGTACCAGGGGATGGCACAACCACCCGTCAAACAGGCACATTGCCGCCAACTGGGACGCCATGGACACGACCTGCCCCGCCCCGCCCGAACCGGAACATCGCCCCAGGGTGCTTGTCGTCGACGACAGCAAGACCTTCGTGTCCCTGCTGACCCGGCGCATTCAAAACGAACTGGACCTCGATTGCGACGTGGCCATGACCTGCGCCGACGGCGTGGCCCTGGCCTCGGCCGGCGGCGCGTCCTATCTGGCCGCCCTGCTGGATCTCAACCTGCCCGACGCCCCCAACGGCGAAATCGTGGACGCGGTTCTGGCCCGCTCCGTGCCCTCCATCATCTTCACCGCCGAAATCAACGACGACCTGCGCGATCAGTTCTGGTCCAAGCATATCATCGACTACGTCCTCAAGCAGAACCTCTCCAGCGTCGATTACATCATCGATACCCTGCGTCGCATGCGCGACAACCCTGACCTCAAGGTGCTGGTGGTGGACGATTCGGCCATGGTGCGCAACCACCTGTCCGCCTTGCTGGCCGCCCACCGCTACCGCCCGCGCGCGGTGCGCAACGCCGGCGAAGCCCTGGCCGCCCTCAAGGAAGACCCTGAAATCAAAATCGTCATCATCGACTACAACATGCCGGACATGGACGGCGCGGACCTGACAAAGCTCATCCGAACCACGCACAGCAAAAAAGACCTCGCCATCCTCGGCATTTCCGGCCACGGCGGCATGTCGACCTCCGTGCGGTTTCTCAAAAACGGCGCCAACGACTACATCACCAAGCCCTTCCTCACGGAAGAGTTCTATTGCCGCATTTCCCAGAACGTCGACATCTTGAACCAATTCGATCGCATCAACGATCTGGTGAACAAGGATTACCTGACGCGGCTGCACAACCGGAAGTATCTGACCGAGACGGGCGAGAAATTCTTCGCCAATCTCAAACGCCACAACATCGGCATGGTGACGGCGCTCATCGACATCGACGACTTCAAGCGCATCAACGACGCCCACGGCCACGACGTGGGCGACGCGGTCCTGCGCCACATGGCCGGGGTCATCCGCAAACGCTTCCGGGAGTCGGACATCGTGGCCCGCTACGGCGGCGAGGAATTCTGCGTCGTCAACATCAACATGGACAAGACCAAGGCCTACGACGTGTACGACGGCCTGCGCCTGGCCATCGAGCAGGAGCCCTACATCCACGACTGCGCGCCCATCCCCCTGTCCGTGAGCATCGGCGTGTGCACCACCCACGAGGCATCCTTCGCCAAGATGGTCGCCGTGGCCGACCAGCTCATGTACGACGCCAAGAACAAAGGGAAAAACCACATCCTGGTGCGCTGAGTCCGGGGCGAGGGAAACGGCGACGGGACGCTAAGCGGGCGTCGCCAACGCAAAAGGCCGGGGTAACCCGGCCTTTGCCATCCCTTTGTCCCGAAAGTCTTCGCAACCCGAGGCTGCCGCAGCCTCCCCGCCGACCTGAAACAACTTTCCCCTTTGCAGGGGTCCGGGGGGATCATCCCCCCGGCCGCCGGAGGCCTCTTCCTTCCTAATCCCCGGCCGCGTCCCGGGCCGCCTCCTCGGCCACGGCCTCGGCCGCCGCGTCGGCGTCGCCCGCCTCGCGCAGGGCCTCGTCGGCCAACTCCAGGGCCTCGCGGCCATGCACGATCTCCACGATGCGCCGCATGGCCTCCACTGGATTTGGATGCTGAAACACGTTGCGCCCGATGCACGTCCCGGCCGCGCCCGCGCCCAGGGCCGCTTCCACCATGGCGGCAAAACTCTTGAAGTCCGCCCGCGACGGCCCCCCGGTCACCAGCACCTTGGCCGAGGAGGCCGCAACCGCCCGGCCGAAACTGCGCGCGTCGCCGGAATACGGCACCCCGGTCACGTCCGCCCCGAGCTCGGCTCCAAGCCGAATGCAGTGGTTGATAAGGCTCGGGTCCATCTCGTTGACCACCCGCTCGCCCTTGGGGGCAATGAGCGCCAGAACCGGCACGCCCAAGCCATGGGCCTCGTCCACGATGGCCCCCATGTCGGCCAGCATCCGGTCCTCGAACTCGTTGGCGATGTTGACCTGCACCGCCACCATGTCCGCGCCCAGGCGCAGGGCCTCGGCCGTGGAACACATGAGGCTTCGGGCATACGGCGGCTGGCAGTGCCGCGTGCCGCCGGAGAGCTGGGCCACGGCCATGACGTCCACCGGCACCGCGGGAAGATAGGCCCGCAGGGCCC
>JBKICS010000334.1:0-12130 GCA_046567015.1 Acidobacteriota bacterium
TGTTTATACTTTCAATGCCTGTCTGTATTATGTCATTACGCACTAAACCATTTGTATCTGATTCGGCGAATATCCTGATAATAGGGTTGTCTTCAAAGTCATACTCTCTGACCTCTTCCGACTCTCCAGTTTCTATGTTAGTCGTGAAATATCCATGATAAACTCCGTAAGTTTGCCCCATGTACATGTTTGTTCCCGATGAAAGAACTTGCGTTGCAATTCCAGACTGGCTTATGAAATCAGGCAGCCAACTAGTTACAGAATTTTTTCCTGAAGAATAGTCTTCGCCGTACTTAACAGTTCTCCTGTTGTTCCTGAATTTAACTTCTCCATCCGGGCCTATATACGAATCAACTGCGTGAAATGTAATGGCGTCAACTATCAATCCCTCAATTGTCACAGAGTAAAACGTGCCGTTCCCATAGTTAAAGAAAGAACAATGCGTAAATATTCCAGAACTCTCAATTGGAATTGTATATTTTTTCCCATTTGCAGGATTTAGCAAGTAAAAGTACTCTGCATTTATATACCAATCGTTTGCCGGGAATATGTCTGGCAATGAATCATGCCAAATTGGAAGCAACGGAAACGCAGACGTTGACCCAAAAATGAACCTATCGTTTTTGCACGGGTCCGCGCACAGGTACAACTCCACCCCGTCAATCGTGATCGGCTTGGAGAACGTGCGCATGTACGACAGCGGAGTCACCATATTGGGTAGCACGGGTGGCAACTCCGACATATCCACCTCGCCGCTGGCCTTGACCGTCGTGTCGTCGATGTAGAGCCTCCGGCCCTTGTAAACGTCGCCGTCCATGTAAACGCACAAAATATCGCCACAGTGCTCAGGTTCGGACTCGAACCCAATCACGCGGGGTTTGCTCCAGTCGGAGTCCTCGAAGTGGACCACCACGCGGTCGGCCGGCTTAAATGCCGCCGCGTTGCACTCCATGTAGGCAACTGGCACGTCCTCGATCAGGAGCCCCTTGCCCGACCAGTTGATGCCGTCCGCCTGCACGGCCCGGCCGCTGTAGGGTAGGCTCGACGATGGCGCGGCCTTGGTGGTGTTGAGGTCGAGCGCGTAGTTGCCCTGGTCTGTCTGCACCTCCAGCCAGGCATGGCCGACGCCGGCCGTCGTTTTGCCGGTCGCCAGCCGCAGGGCCGAGGCCGGAATGCCGGCATTGAGGCAGGCCCGGTATTTCGCCAGGGCAAAATCCTCACAGTCTCCAGCCCCTCCAGACTGCGGCATCTCCTCCCAATACTCCAGCCGGCCGAACTGCGCCTCATCGTAGGCATAGGTGTTGTCGTGGTTGACCTGCGCGTTGATGGCGTCCAGCTTGGCCTGGAGCGCGGCATTGTAGGTCAGGGTGCTGCTGCCATTGCTCTGGCAAGCCGGATGACCGGGCTCGCGTCCGCAGAAATCCACAAACCCCTGCGGCCCGTCCTTTTGCGTCTCGCACTCCACGCCATCGGGATTGATCTTGATATTTTGGGCGCTGCTCCTGGCGTCGTCCAGGCAGACCACGCAGGTGTCGGCGTCGTAGTCCACCTCCTTGATTGTGCCGACCCGGTAGGTAGGCCGCCACCGCTGCACTCCGGGCAGCATGGACCAATTGAGGTAGGTCGCGGCCGCAGCGTTTGCTAATCCAAGCTCAAGGATGGAGTCGGGCGCGGCCCCGGCCGGCCGGATGAGCATTTGCGCGGACTCCTGATTGATCTCAACCGTTCCGACCGTCTCCCCGGGTTGCAAGTCCTCGGTCGCGTCGGCGCACCAAATGTCGCGGGACTCGGAGATCTGTACCGTGTCGTAAGTCGCCAGCTCCTTTTCGAAGGCCACTTTTTTGAGTTTGGCTACGGCCTTGGCGGATTGCGCGCGTTCCAAGGCCTGTGCTGCCGTCGTCTGGCGGTCCTGTGCAGCGATGACCGCAGCGTCCATGGCGTTGCCGTTGGCCGCGACGATGGCGGCTGTGAGAGCCTCCCCGGCGGCCAGAATATCGGCCTGGGCGTTGGCCTCGTCCTGCTCTGCGGTCAGCATGTCGGACTCGGCCCGGCTGATCCCATCGCTGCACCGCTGTTTGGCCTCGGCAATCCGGGTCGTGTCTTTGACGACCTCGACCGAGTACATGCAGTGCCCGAGATTGGTGACGATCTTGGCCGTGCCCATTACTGCTCGATGACCTCCATGTAGGCCGTATCAGGCCCGACGTTATGGCTAATCTGCCCCACAATCATGCCTTGGTCGCCCCAGGTCGCAACGTCGCCCGGGGCGAGGAACAACGACACGTCGCAGCGCAGCCGGCGTTTTCCGCTCGTGTCGAGAGCCTCATACTGGATGCCGGTCATTTTGGTTGACCTCACGGCAGCAACCCGGACTATGGACTGACCGGTCACCACCGCAATGTCCCCTGCTCCGCCGCGCTCCCAAGAGAGGCCGCCGAATGGCACCCGTATGATCTCGGACATTATTTGTCCCGCCCCCATCCAGTCGTCCGGCGTGTCCTTGATAGACAGATACTCCGCGCGCCGAGCTATCTTGTCGTTTGTCAACGCCATGATGCTGGATTGTATGTACGGATCGCCACCGTCCAATCCGCAGAGCTGGCTCCATGATGTATAATATCCCCCTGTGGCTGCGGATAGCCAAGCAGGAGTTTGCAAAAGGTCAACAGCGGCACGCCAATCAACGCTTGTTACGCCAGCATATCCGTTGTCAACGTACCATGCAATAAAACCATCGGCCGATTGCCAACCATAGATAAAGTATTTGATTGCCGGCGTTATCCTATCACCCCACGGAGCATAAGCAGGTATCAGCCACTGCTCCATCAAACCAGCTGTTGTGGACAAAGCCGTTTGCGCCGCCATCGTCTCCAGCCACACTCCAAATTGCGAGGCGCGGAAGGCCTCCGCCTCGGCCTGGGCAGCAGCCTCGTAACGCTCCATGGCGAGGCGCAGCGCGTACTCCGACCGGCGAAGGCCCTTTTTGACCACGAGATCGCCGCGCATCCGGGCGGCAATTGCATCAGCCCAGGCCCTGGAGTTGGGGACATATGCGGAGAGATAATGGATTGAGTCGGCCGTCATGCGCGTTGAGAATGACGACATGGGCAATACAATATCGTCCAGGCCGTCCCCATCCCCGGTAAGCGTCAAGATGTAGACAATCTTGCATGTCGGGATTTGGTCGGCCGGCATGACCCAGGACGCGGAGGGGCGGCCGGCGTACAGGGCCAAGGCCACGGTGGGCGGTGTGACCTGGGAATAAAACCCGGGCGGGTTGGCCCCAAGAGACAACGCAGCGCCGGGAACGGACACGCCTGCGGAGCAGACAGGAGGATTGGCGGCAATCAGCAAATCTACGGTTTGTGGCAGCGCCAATGGGATTGTGGGAGGGTTGACCCCAAGGGCCAAGTCAACCCCAGGGATGCGCGTGTCCACGTCCCAAGTTACGTGCAGCTCGGGGTAGCCGGAGCCGTAGCCGACTGTATCGAAGGCGCGGCGCGCGCCGGAGGTGCTGGCGTTGTCCAGGAAATGCAGCTGCACGGCGTTGCCGCTGGCCCAGCCGCTGACGGCCAGGATCTCCGCCAGGGCCGTGGACAGGTCCGGGCTGTCGTAGCTGCTGCCGCTGGTCCAGCCACCCGGGGTCCAGGCGACGGCCGTACTTTTGGGACGGCCGGAGGCATCGGCGGCGCTGGTCGGGGCGGCGGCATTGGCCGCCAGCTCGCCGCGCACGTTGACCCGGCAGGTGGTCCCGGCCAGGGCCGACCAGCTGGCGAAGCGGACGAACGCCGCCGTGACGGTCGCCCCGGGTGGAATCGTCACGACCGGGAAGCGGACAAAAGCATTCTGGGCGCTGCCGTTGTTCCCGAAAACGGCCACTACCCCGTCCCATCCTGTGGCAAAAAACTCATGCGCGCCGGTCCAGTAGCCGGTATCAGTTGTCGCGACGGGATAGAAAACGGCGGACGGCATATCTACACCATGGGCTGCAAGGTCAGAATCCCGGTGGACGGCCAGGCCACGGCGTAGTCGATCCCGGCCACGGTCACGTCGGCCGGCGTGGAGTCGATCAGCGCGTGGGCAATTAGCGGGTTGGTCTTGCCGTTGCGGGTCACGGCGGCGTAAAGGATTGCCCGGCGAAAGGTGGCGGACAGGCCCGCAAATACGGTCGAATCGGCCGTGAATTTGGCCGCCGCTCCCGTGCGTGACACGGCCTTGCCAGACAGCGCCGCACCGCCGGCCGTGTACCCGGTCCCGGTAATCTCGCTGCCCGATGCGTCGGCCCACTCGTCATGCTCGGCGTCTGGGGTGTAGGCCGAGGACACCAGGGCCACCTTGATGGTGTCGTTCATAAGGTCGATGGTTCCGTCGAAAACGTACGCCACCAGGCTGTTGTAAATGGTCGTCGTTGCGGCCATGGTCATGCCTCCGAAATGAAAGAAAGGTTGATTTTAATGCTTGACCCGTCTCCCGCACAGGACTCGGGGGACACGCGAAAACAGCCTCCCGGGGTCGTCAGCAGGAGCGCCGAGTATTTTTCCACCAGCCGCGTGATGGCCTCCACCTGCTCCGACGTGGCCCGGTTGATGGTTACGGCAAGAGCCCTGTCGCCATGGCTGTGACCGGCGTCAACGATCACCACGCCGCCGTCGAGCGTCCGGTATTTGGTCGTGCGCCGCTGCCGGTCAAACATGCCGCCGATGGTGCTCTGGTCGATCTGATCCTGATAGATGTAGACCGCGCCGATCGGGTCAAACGCGATGGAAGACAGGCCGATCATCGGGTGAGCCCCAGCAGCATATCGCCTCCGGTTTGCGAGATTTGGACTTGCATTTTTGCGGCGAGGTCATTGAGCAGGGCGAGCAGCGACGGCTCCATGCCGTCAGTCTGGATCGTAAAAAGGCCTTCCCCGCTCGCAAGGGCTTGCGTCCTTGCCTGCATAGCCGCCACTTGCGCGTCAACAAGCTCTTTCTGGAGTTGGAATTCCTGTTCGCGGAACTCGTACTCCTTTTTCATGTACTCTTCTATTTTCGACACGTTGATATTTGGGTTTGTAGCAGAGTCACTGAGCAAGCCCCCGAGCGTTCCAAGTGAATCGCTTGTGCTCTTGATTCCCTCGTTAAGCGATTCAAACGCCGCTTCAATGCGCTTGGTCTGCGCTTCAAGGTCTGCGACTTCGAGCTTTGCGGCCCATTCTATTTTAGTCTTTGTCAGGTCTGTCCATAGGCTGGCGACCTTTTCGAAGGATTTTTCGTCGGCTTTGGCGTCAACCTTGATCGTTTTCGTCTCAGGGATGTACTTTTCGACTGTCTTTTTCGATTCCAGCAACAGCGCGCCGTCCACGTCTGTCTTGACGTATACCCATTGTGAGTCCGGGAGCTTTTTCTGTCGCTCGGCATAGGCCGCATCAATGCTGTCCTGATCGAGCTGCACCTTGACCGTCGCCGTTCGATTTTCGACGATCTGATCCAAGGCCTTTTTCATGGACGCGGCTTTTTCTTCGTCGGATTTGACCATCAATTCGATGATCTTTTCCCTGGGGATGTCCTCGACCTTGAGGCCAAGCTCTTTGCACTTATCCACAGCCTCTTGGATGCCTTCGGAGGCCACGGTGATGGTCTTTTCGTCGGGTAGCTCGTCGTACTTTTTGGAGAGCGCGCCGACGCGCTCGGCCAGGACGCGGGCGGCCTCGGCCTGGGCTTGGGACCGCTCGGTAGTCTTGGCGATCTGGTTGTCGTAGTTGACAAGTTGCCACAGCACCGTGCCGAGGTTATCGCCAAACTCCTTAACGATGGGGATGCCCTCGTAAAGCTGCTTGCCGATCATCCAGCCGGCGGAAAAGGCGGCAGCTGCGGCCGTGAGAGGCACGATTGCGGCGGTCAGTCCGGTGGCGGCCGTCGTCGTCGCTGCGAGACTGGCGACCGCTGCCGTCCCCAAGCTCCCGAGCGTCGAGATACCCGATCCAGCCAACGACATGGCGGCCGTCAACACGCCAAAGGCAGCTGCTGCGGCCGTGATCTGCTGCGCCCATCCCAGGATTTCGCCGACGGAGCTTTGTGTGGCCGCGTCCAGCGAGTTGAAATAGTCGATGGCATTTCCGAGCACAGCGAGGAACGGCTTCCACGCGTCGATGATGCCAGCCGTGACGTTCTGGAACGCGGTCAGGCCGTCCACTATTTTCTGGATGGCGGCGGACAACCCTTCGGGCGTGGTCAGGTCGATCCCGGCGAACAAGGCGGAAAATGCCTCACCGAGGGATTTCCCAAGCCCGGAAATGCTTTCTATGAGCTTGGAATAGTCGATGTTCTTGAGGGCCTCGGGCAGATTTTGGCCGATGGCCTTAAGCTGCTCACCGAGGCTCGCGCCAAATTTGTCGATTGCGGCGAAAAGCGGGTCGAAAGCCCCTTCGTCCACGGCCTTGGAAATCGCCTTGAATACTTCCTTCAACCCGCTTTCAATAGCCGTAAGGCCAGGGATAAACTTCTCCCCGATCTTTACAAGCGCCACATCGACATTGTTGATTAACTCCTGCTGGACGCTGCGAAACTCGTCCTTCATTTTCCCGTAGGCTTCCGTCGTGCTACCAGCCGCCGTTTTCATCGCCTCCAGGCTTTCCTTGAATTTTCCGGCCTTGTCCGAGGCCAAGACCATCACGGCGTTGAGCCCTTCGACGCTCCCAAAAAGCTCGGCCATCTTGGAGATGTTGCCGCCGGTCGCCTTGTAGACGGACTGCAACACGCCATCCAATCCCTTGGCGGCCAGGGCTTGCGCGTCGAACTTGATGCCCAAATCGGCCGCCATTTTCTCGGCTTTTTCGCTGGGCTTGATGATATTTTCGAGTGCCGACTTGATCCCGGTAATGGCCTGGGAGGTGGGCAAACCGGAGGCAGTGAGCGCGGCGATGGCTGCACCGAGGGTTTCAAACGGCACCTTGCCCGACGACGCCAACCCCGTGACCTGGGCCAGGGAGGCGGACAGCTCGGGCATGGTGGTTTGGCCCACCTTGATGGTCTGGAAAAGAATGTCGCTGTATTTTCCGGCTTGGTCCGTGCTCTCGCCGTAGGCGTTGAGCGTCGAAATCAAGGTCTTGGTCGTGGACGTCAGGTCGGCCTTGCTGCCGACGGCGAGTTTTTCGGCCTCGCCGATAAACTTGATGCTGTCCTCATACTTGAGGCCGGCCGAAATTCCCTCGTAGAGCGCCCCGTTGATCTTATCGAGCGACTGAGTGGAGCCCTGGGCGTAGTCCAAAATGTCCGTTTTGAACTGGCCCAACGCCTCCTTGGGCTTGTCGATCAAGGTGCTGAGCTCGGCGAAGGCCAGGCCGAACTCGGAAGCCTTGGACGTGGCAACGGCCATGCCGCCGGCCGCCAAAACGCCGAAAGCGGTTTCGAGGGCCAGCACCTTGTTGGCTACGTCGGCCAGGGGGCCGGCTATCTCGTCGACCGAACCTTGCAGCTTGTCGAGCTTGGACGACACGCCGGAAATGGCCGAGCCGGTGTTGTCCGTCGCCCCGAAGATGATGCTTACCGATCTTTCGACGTCAGCCATGCTTTTTGTCCAAATCCTCTAGGTACATGCCCCAAAGCTCAATTTCCAAGTCCGTCAAGAACCCCTGCGGAAACAGGTCCGGCCGAAGCTGAAACAGGGGAGCCCCCCACCGATGTCCGAGAGCTAGGGCTGCCCGAACTCGGCCGTCACGGTAGAGGGCGCGGGCTTTCCCGGGACGACGTGTCCCATGCCGGTCAACTCGGTGATCGTGCCGGTGATCGAGTAAAATTCCACCGGGAACGCCGTGGCGAACTTCAGACACGTCTCCAGGTCCATCTCCGGGGAAACCACGCCGATGGTGAGCATTTCTATGCGCTTGGCGAAGTCCTCGGGGAGTCCGTCCGCGATACCGTACATTTCCCGCACGGCCGTGATCTTCTCCTTGTCGGACCCGCCCACGGCGGCTTCCAGAAGCTTCGCGATGTTGCGGTGCTTTTCCACGGCCTCGCGAACCCGGGCCAGTTCCTGGCCGGTGAGGCCCCGCACTTCGATAGTGGGGGCCTCACCGCCAGACCAGGGAGCCAGGGCCGGGATTTCCAGAGCCTTGGTGCGGGGCTTGAGTTGCGCCCGCGAGAACTCCCGGATGTTGAACATTACGCCGTGACCTCGCTGGCCGCGTCGGTGGCCGTGATGGTGCAGGCGGCGGTAATGTTGTCGCCGGCCGGGTAGGTCCGCTTGATGCCGAGCTTGCCCAGGCAGCGGAGGTAGTTGCTCGCCAGCCGGTTGGGCTTGAATTTGAACCACAGGTCTTGATCCTTGGACGCGATCAGAGGGTCGCCGATGCCGTCTTCCAGGTAGGCGGTAAAACTGCCCTGGCCCAGGCTGGCCGAGGCCGACCCAAGGGTCTTGCCGTAGATTTGCTTGGACGCGACGGAATGCGAGGTTTCCGGCGGAACGAAATCCGACACCTCGGGAATCTGCGAAAAAACGGGCTCGTAGAACTCGGCGAAGATGCCCTTGGCGAGCGTTCCGGTGTGGATCGTGGGCACTGCCGAATCGCATATGACGGTGCCGTCCTCGTAGTTGATCTGGAACGTGGGGTAGTCGTAGCGTTCCTGGTGCGTGCCGATGACCTGAAATATTTCGGTTGCGGCCACGTCGGCAGCGGTGAGCGAGGAATACCGCACTTGGCCAATCTCGATGGAGTTCACGGCGATCAGCGGGGGACCGCCGGCAGCGCCACGCACGTCGGTAAACGCCGACCCCTCGGTGCCGGACACAACCGAAATCGCGGACCCGTCCGTGACGATGGAGTGGATGCGGAAGGGATTGGTCGTGGCCCGGGGGCAGGATAACGACGTGTTGGCCGCCACAGATTTGAGCACGCCGCCGATGTAGGCGGTTAGGGCCGCGCACTGCACGGCGTTGTTGGTGCCGGTTTTTGCGGACAGCACGCCGCCGGTCACCAGCCCGTTGGGCCGGATGGTCGGCTCGTAGCCAGCCTTTTTCGACCACATTTCCACGCCGGACTCGAAAATGGTGTGATCGCCGGAATCGGTCAGGGCCGCCATGGCGTGGGCCACCTGGCCGGCCTCCATATACAGGATCGCATTGTCAGCATTGCGGGCCATGGTAGCCCCTCCTATTGGTTGTACGGATCGCCCTTGGCAATCCGGTAGGTGACGGTAAAATAGGCCTCAACGACGGTCATTTGCTGCGTCTCGTCCGGGTAGTCGCCGACGCCGCCCCGGGTGTAGGCCAGGTCGTCAATCAGGGCTTTGAGCGCAGTTGTCCCGGCCATGACGGCCTGGATAAGCGTGCCCAGGATGATCTCGGCCAGCTCGGACGGCGAGGCGTCAGACGTCACGGCCGGGCCATCGGTGGGGTAGATCGCAATGACGCCCACCTCCATCTTCATGGTCTGCCGGCCGTATTGGGTCCGCGTGGCCGTGTCCTGGCCCGGGTTGACCGTGATAAACGGCACCTCGCCGGGCTCGTAGTCCACGCGGCCGCGCTGGACGGACTTCCAGTCCTGGAGCCCGTAGAGGTCCACGTTTGAGGCCCCTAGGCTGGTCACAATCTCGCGGATGATCCGCTCACGTATCGTTGGACTCAAGGTTGGCATCAGCGGCCGCCTTTCTCGACTCCTGCAACAGGTAGTCGATTTCGTGGGTCAAGTTTTTCTTGAGGCGTTCCCGGGCCTGGGCTTCTACGGCTTCCTGGGAGGTCCAGGCAAACATTTCCGGGAGGGCCAGGCCAAAACGCATCACGATTGGCGTCCTGCCGACGCGCTTTCCATTGGCCCCCATCGCCCGCCAAAACACGTTTTCCCGCCCGTTGACGGTGCGGATAAATGCGTGCTTGATGAGCTTGCGGCCTTTGTCCTTGTAGACCTGGACCGTCACGCCGGCCCGGACCTGCCGAGCGCCGAACAGCATCAGCGGCCGGCGCTTGCCGGATATGGTGATGCGAGCCGCCACCTCATTTTTGTTGGCAAAACGGACCTTAATCCCTTGCGTGACGTCCTTGGCCTTGATGTTGACCTTGGCGCGTATCTCCCGGCTGATGTCGGTCCGCACGCCCCGGGCAGTCTTGTTCATCGCCCGCACCAGGGCCTTGATGCGGCTGGCCGGGTCGAGGGCGGACATGAGGGCGTTAAGCTCCTCCACGTCGGCCCTGTTGAGCTGGATGCGGATGTCGCGGGCCATGCTACTGCACCACCCGCTTGTTGACGGCCAGTTTCCAGGTCAAGCCCTGCCCATCCCCGGACAGGATGGCGGCGACGACGTAGGACACGCCGTCCCAGGCCACGACGTCCTTTTTCGCCGGCTGCGGCACCTCTTGACCCCGGACATAGATCACGGCGTCGGCCACGGTCAGGCTTGGCGACTGCTCCATGGTCTGCGCATAGCTCTCGACGATGACCGAGCAGGCCGCACCGTTGTAAGTCGCGGCTTTTCCCAGGACACCGAAAACTTCGGCAACCCCGGCGGTCAATTCGTCGGTCAGGCTCATACTACTTCCCGCCCTTGGTCGTCAGGGGCTCGGGCTCGGGCTCGGGCTCGGGCTCGGGCTCGGCGGCCTGGTCCACGGCTTCGGCTTTGCCCATGCGGATGAGCAAGCGCGTGTCGCGGTCGGACAGGTCTTCGACAGCGCCGGCGTCCACGGCCCGGCCGTCGGCGATGGTGCTGCGCAGGATTTTGACTTTCATATGGGCTCCAAGGGGCGGCCGGAGCCGCCCCGGTCAGTCGTTACGCGGTCAGGGCATCCAGCATGGCGGCAAAGCTCTCGGGGTGACGCACGGCGATGTCCGTGTCCTGCATCATGACGACGCGGACGCGGCCACGGTCGCTGTAGGTGTAGGGGTCGATGGTAATGTCGAGCCCTCCCCACAGGCCGATCAGGAGGTCGGCCCAATTGCCAAAGAAGATGGCCGAGGCTACCCCGGAAGAGGTGCCCTTGGTCAGGGCCGCGGACACCTGGTTGGACACCGCGGCGCGGTAGCCGTTCATCGTGCCCTCGCCGTTGGGACCATCCTGCCAGATCATGTCGTCGCCGTAGGTGGCGATGCGTTGGGTCTGCTTGAGCTTGCCGCGCACCTTGCTGTTGGTCAGGTAGCCGAGCGTGCCCACGTCGGCGTTGTCGATGGCGACCTCTGTTTCCAGGCCGACGATGTGCGACCAGGCCGGGGCCAGGCCGTTGTCGCCGCCGGCAACCGAGCCAATACCGGACACGCCGGCCAGGCCGAGGGGCTCATTGTAGGTGGTCAGGCCGCGACCGTGCAGGGCAGCGCGATCCAGGGCCAGGGCCAGGGTAGTGGCCAAGTCCTGGCGGACCAGATTTTCCACGTCGATGGACGACTGCATGAGCAGCTTGCGGGTCATCTCGGTCATGCCGGCCACGGTCTTCGGGGCCAGGGTCACCTGATCCACGGCGAGCTTGCTGGCGGTGGTCTGCGCATCCTCGGCCAGCCAGTAGGCGGTGGCCCCGCCGGACTGGCGGGGGATGGCGATATCGCCGACAAGGCCCGAAAGGATGGTCGCGCCCATGGACCGGACGCGCATCCGGTTGCGCAGCATGTCGATAAACGAACCGGCTAGCAGGTCAGTGGCCTTGAGGTTTCCACCCTCGGAAGCGGTTCCGACGTTGAGGTAGGTGGCGGTACGCACCTCAAGCGGCATGTAGATGCCGGCCGGGGTTTTGCCGATGTTCTTAGCCACGGCCCGGGAGCATTCCAGCTCGAATCCGGCGGCTTCTTTGTCCTCGCGGCTGGCGTTTGGGTCCATGGACCGGATGGCGCGCAGGATAGAATACTGGCGCTTTTCCTTGTCGCTCAGGCCGATGCCGTCGCTCGGCGGCACGATGGGTTTCGCGTGGAATTTCTTTTCCATAACCTCGGCCCGGAAAGCGTCCAGGCCGGTGCCGGCCTCGATGGCGGTGGCGGCAAGGTCCATGACGTCGAAACGCTTGCCGATCGCCATGATTTCGGTGGTGCGGGCCTTTTCGGCCTTGATTGCGGCATCCCGGGCCTTGTCTTCGATGGCGCGGACGTCAACGGGCGGGGCGGCCGGCGTGGCGGCCGGGGCCTGATTGGTGGTATCGGGCATCTGCCGATCCTCCTGTGTGGTCTTGGGGTTGACGA
>JBKICS010000335.1:0-18009 GCA_046567015.1 Acidobacteriota bacterium
GCCAACGCCATCACCCATTCCGGGGCCATGCCGTCCCAAGCCGTCCGGGCGCGGTTCGCGGCGCTCATCGGGCCTTCTCCTCAACAGGGATGGTTTCACAGAGAATTTCACCGGTGTTGGGATCGAGCAGCCGGCGCACACGCTGGATCATGGGGGCGCGTGGTCCATGGCGCATGGCGAGCAGCACCACGTAACGTCCATGGCCGCAGTCTTTGAGATAGCCGCCTTTCTCCAACCAGCGGCAGTAGTAGACCGCCTCGGCCAAGGCGACCGGGGCTTCGGGCAGGCTGGCAGTGGCCGCCAGATCACGCGGGCTGAAGTCCTTGAGAATGCCCATGGCCCGCCACATGCGTTGCCGGCCGGAGGCGGGCAAAAGCGTGCCGTCCTTGCGGACACGGGGCGCTTCCAGGCCCTGGTCTTTGACCAGCCGATAGACGCGCCGCAGCCGGGCCAGCGGCCCCATCTGTTCGTCCACGACTTCCACGATTCCGGCCTTGCCAAGCGCCTTGAGATAGTCCTCAACCAAGCCCTTGGGCTGGCCGGATCGGCGGGACAATTCCCCCACGCCCGTCTCACGAAGCGCCCGCAGGGAGTCCCACACGATATCCCGGCCTGTGATGCCGCCGGTCAGATGCGCTTGTTTGCGGCCCATTACGGCCTCCGACGTGGCGCGCGGCCCGTGAAGAGCGCCCGGTCGCCCCAGGCTGCCCGGTCCATGACGTCGTGGCCGTCAACCTGCCCCAGCTCCTGGATGCGCTCCAGGTTGACGCAGATGCGGCGCACACTGCCCTCGGCAGCGGCCACCACGTCGGCCAGCAGATCGTCGGCCACCGTGACGCGGTCGCAGTAGAGGTCGCGCAAGGCCCGGGCGTCTTCCAGATCGGCGGGCTGGGCCGCCACCCAATCCAAGATACGGCCGTGGAAGCGTTCCCATTGGGCGAGCTTGCCAGGCAGGGACTCCTCGCCGATGAGCAGGATCGCGGCCCGGGACGCCTCGTACAGATCGCGCACCAGCTCCACCGCGTTGCGGTCGACCACGTGGTCCATCTCGTCGATGATGAGCGGCCGGCCGGACAAGGCGAGCTGCTCGGCGATCTGGTCGCACATGCCGGAGATGGTCCGGGCCGGCTGCATTGAGCGGCCCTTGCGGATGTCCATGGACGTCAGAATCGCTTCCAGCATGGCCTTTTTGGTCCAGGAGGACCGGGCTTCGACGTAGTAGGCGTCAACACTCCTGGAAGTTCAGTTGATTCGCGATTTCAAGGGCAACATAGACTTCCAGGTGCTCGCTGATCTGATTGAGAATGGCCTGCCGGTTTAGAGAACAGGCAATCCCTTTGGAGCCTCGCCCCAGTCCGCTTGGCTCAACGCGACGCGGTGTTGATTGCGTTCGGCCATGACAACGATGGCCGGCGCGAACTCACTACCGGACCCCGTCTGTCCCCGACCTTGCTCGCCAACGACGGATTCAGCCAGGGGGACGAGTTCAAGGTGTCGTGCCTGGAAGAGGGGAAGAGTGTGCCGGAGAAGAAAAACAGCTCGCCTTTAGGATATATTGCATAATAATTCCACGTCGTCCAAGCGAGGCGGCGACCAGCATGGCGTTCGAAAGAGCAGGCCATCGCAGACCCAAGGAAAAAGCGTCGCAGTCCCCGGTTGAGCGGCGTTTTTCCGTCTATTGGTTTTGCGGCTTGTCGATGCGAAACACCATGGCGTACAGGGCCGGTGTAAAAAGCAGCGTCAGCACTGTCGCCACGAACAATCCACCCATGATAGCCACGGCCATAGGCCCCCAGAAGATGTTGCGCGACAAGGGAATCATGGCCAGGATTGCGGCCAGGGCCGTCAGCACCACCGGGCGCGTCCGTCGGATGGTCGCGTCGATCACGGCTTCCCGGGCTTCCATCCCTTCTTGGATGTCCTTCCCGATCTGATCCACCAGGATGACGGTATTGCGCATGATCATGCCGGCCAGGGCCAAAACGCCGAGCATGGCCACGAAACCGAAGGACTGGTTAAAGAGTAGCAAGGCCCCCGCCGCGCCGATCAAGCCCAGGGGAGCCGTGGTCAGCACCAGGAAGAGGCTCGGGAAGCTTTGCACCTGGAACATCAGTAAAAGCAGCATGACCCCGCCGGCCACGGGCAGCAGGTTGATTATGGAACGGTTGGCCTTGCCGCTTTCCTCATAAGCTCCGCCGGTCTCGATCCGGTAGCCCGGCGGCAGCGCATCCTCGATGGGTTTGAGCTTGGGCGCGATCTGCATGGTGACGTCCGGGGCCTGCACGCCCTGCAGGACTTCCGCCCTGGCCGTGATCGTCAGATCGCGGTTCTGCCTCCAGAGAATGGGCTCCTCGTACACATACTCCAGCCTTGCCACCTGGGAGAGGGGAATGATCTTGCCGTTGCGTATGCTGATGGTCAGATCCGCCAGGATTTCCGGCCGCAGCCGTTCCTCGGGAACGGCTCGGGCCACGACGTTGACCAGCTCAATGCCGTCGCGGACCTGCGTGATGGTGACGCCGGTAAGGAGCGCCTGCAGGGACTCGGCAATGTCCTGAGGCGTAAGCCCCAGAACCCTGGCCCGGTCCTGGTCCACCACCAGCCGGATTGCCCTGGCCTGCTCGTTCCAATCCAGGTTGACGTCCGTGGTGTTGGGGTTGGCGCGCATGACGTCGCGGACCTGATACGCGATGTCCCGCACCCGCTTGGCGTCGGGGCCGATGACCCGAAACTGCACGGGATAGCCGACCGGCGGCCCAAGGAAGAGCGTGGTCACGCGCACCCTGGCCTCGGGGAGTCCCCCCTTGGCGGCAAAGGCCTCGATACGGGCCTTGACGCGGTCGCGGGCGGCGGCGTCGTCCGTATTGAGGACGATGACGCCATAGCTCACGTCCGGGAGTTCCGGAGCCATGGGCAAAAACCACCGGGGCGCGCCCGAGCCAATGTAGCTGGTGTAGGTCTTGACTTCCTGGTCCGCCTTGCAAACGTTTTCCATGGCTTCCACCGCCTTGGCCGTGGTCTTGAACGCGGACCCGGCGGGCAGCCGCATTTCGACCAACAGCTCCGGCCGGGAAGAGGCGGGAAAGAACTGGCGCGACACGAAGGAGAAGCCGACGATGGACGCCAGAAAGAGCAGCGAGGTGAGACACACGACGGTCTTGCGATGTTCGACGCACCAGGCGACGAGGCGGCGCAGCCAACGATAGACCGGCGTCCGATAAATGGCCTTCGGATCTTCATGCCCGGCGCGGTGGAAGTCCGGCAGCAGCTTGAGGCCAAGATACGGCGTGAACACAACGGCCACCAGCCAGGACGCGACCAGGGCGATGGCCACCACCCAGAAAATGCCGCCGGCGTATTCGCCGGAAGAGGATTTGGCGAATCCCACGGGCAGGAACCCGGCCGCCGTGACCAGGGTTCCGGTGAGCATGGGAAAGGCCGTGGCCGTCCAGGCATAGGTGGCGGCCTTGACCCGGTCAACCCCTTGCTCCATTTTGACCACCATCATTTCCACGGAAATGATGGCGTCGTCGACCAGAAGCCCCAGGGCGATAATGAGCGCGCCCAGGGAGATGCGCTCCAGGCTCATGCCAAGGACGCTCATGACGGTCATGACCATGGCCAGCACCAGCGGCACGGCCAGGGCCACGACGATGCCCGTGCGCCAGCCAAGCGACAGGAAACTCACGGCCAGCACAATGACCAGCGCTTCCGCGAACGACCGGATGAACTCGTTGACGGATTCGTCCACGACCTGCGGCTGGTCGGCCACCCGGCTGATCTCGAAGCCCAGCGGCAGATCCTCCTGGATACGCGCCAAGGCGGCGTCCAGGTTGCGCCCCAGCTCCAGAATGTTGCCGCCCTTGGCCATGACCACGCCCAAGGCGATGCCGGGCTGGCCTTCATGGCGGGCGACAAACGTCGGGGGATCCTGCGGCCCCCGGTGAAAGCTGGCGATGTCTCCCAGGCGAAACACCTTGCCGCCGCTGGCGACAGGCACTTCGGCCAGAGCGTCGACGCCTTTGAGCGCGCCGTCCACGCGGAGATGGACGGCGTCGGCGGCCGTTTCCAGGGTTCCGGCCGGGGTCACTTCGTTCTGCTTGGCAATGGAGTCGAAGACGGCCTGGGGTGCGATCCCCAGCGTGGCCAGCTTGGCGTTGTTGATCTCCACGAAGATGCATTCGGTCTGCTCGCCGTAAAACCGCACCTTGGTCACCGAAGGCACTCGAAGCAGTGCCTGCCGAATGGTTTCGGCCTCATCCTTGAGTTGGCGCATGGTGGAGTCCGGGCCGGTCAGGACATAGAGCACCGAATCCACGTCGCCGAACTCGTCGTTGAAAAAGGGCCCCTGGACGCCTGAAGGCAGATTGAACTTGATGTCCCCCACCCGTTTTCGGACCTGATACCAGCATTCCCGCACCTCGGCCGTCGGCGTCGACTCCAGTATCTCAAGCTTCATGATGGCGCTGCCGGGCCGCGAATAGGTGTGCACCTTGTCGAAGTAGGGGACTTCCTGAAGCTTTTTCTCAATGGGATCAGCCACCAGGCGTTGCATCTCGTCGGCCGTCGCGCCTGGCCAAGCCGCGCCGATGATCATCTGTTTGACGGTGAAAGCGGGGTCTTCGGCTCTCCCGAGATGGAGATACGACCATGTCCCGGCCAGGGAGACCAGGATAATGAGGAACAGGGTGAGGGGACGGTGGGTGACGGCCCACTCGGACAGGTTGAGGCCTTTCACCGGACGTTCTCCGTGTCTTTGCCGGCCAAGCGAACGGTCAGCCCCTGGTCGAGTTTTTGGACCCCGGCCGTGACGATGCTGTCGCCGGTCACGAGTTGGTCGCTTCGCACAAAGGCATCGCCTTCGGTGTAGTGATCCACGGTGACCGGCACGAAGATCAGCTGCCCGGTTTGGGCATTTACGTGCCAGACGCCCGGCCCGCTTCCCTGGTTGAGCAGGGCGCTGGCCGGTATCCGTGCGGTCGGGGCGGCGGCGGCCTCGGAGAGGTGGAGCGTGGCCGTCATGCCCAGGTGCACGGCGGCATCGGCGTCAGGCAGCGAATAACGCACGGCATAGGTTCGGGTGGCCGGGTCGGCCGACGGGGACGTTTCCCGCAGCACGGCCCGGAAGCGGGCATCATGGTTGGCCCACAGGGAAATTTCCGCCTGGGTGTCCTTGATGTCCTGCAAGCGTCGTTCGGGGATGTCGACCAGCACCTCCAAGGCGCCCTTGCGGGCCACGGTGACGACGCTTTGGCCTTGGGGCACGACCTGGCCGGCCTCGGCGCTGGTTTTGGTGACCACGCCGTCGGTGCTGGAGACGAGCTTGGCATACCCCAACTGGCTCATGGCCAGCTTGAGGGCGCTGTCGGCTCGTTCCACGCGGGAGCGGGCTTCATCGGCCGCCAGGTGTTTGAGATCGTATTCGGACTGGCTGACCACCTGTTTGGTCAGGAGCGTCGCATAGCGCTTTTCATCGTTTGCGGTCTGGTCCTTGTTGGACAGGGCCGCCCGCAGTTCGGCCTGGGCGCTCTCCACCGAGAGGTGGAGATCCTTTTCGTCCAAGGTCGCCAGCACTTGGCCTTCCCGGACATGGTCCCCGACATCCACCAGCCGTTTTTCGATGCGCCCGCCGACCCGGAAGGATTCCTGCACTTCGTGGCGCGCCACGACGACGCCGGGATAGGTTCGCCTTTCCGTCCCCTTGTCCAGGGTGATCCGCATGGTGTTGACCACAGGCCGGAAAGGGGGACTCGGCGCGGCTTCGTGACAACCGGCGAGGCCAAGGCTGAGCGCCGCCACGGCAAGCAACGCGCCGCCATGCCATAAAACGTCTTTCGTCAAAGCGAGTGAGTGCCCTAAGGACATGGAAAGACCATCCTGTTCGTGAGTTGCCGGCGAAAAACTATTTTTCGCCTGTGCAGAGTCCGTGGAGAAGAAGATCGAGCAATTGGTTCAGATCTGCATCGAGTCGATCTCGACCGCTGTCGTTGTCTTCGTCGTTGATCTCGTGTTCGAGCAGCGAGGGATAGATGAATACCGCCAGGGAGCCATGAAGGGCCTTGGCAATGTTGTCACTGTTTACGTTCCTGAACTCTCCAGACGAAATGCCTTGTTCGATGATGATTTTCAGCAAATTTCTGATGCGGTCGCTGTGGCCATGGATAACGGACCAATGTTCATCCATGGCGACGGCCACCATGTCGTACAAACGTTTTTCCTTGATGATGCTGTTTTTGACCGTTCGATGATATTCTCGAATAAAACGTTTCAAACGCTCGGTCGAGGTGCCGTCCTGGACCAGGGATTCCCAGCATTGCAACTCGATATGATGGACAAGACGATCGCAGATTGCTTCATTGATGCCCGCTTTGGAGGGGAAGTATCGGTAGATGTTCGCCTGACTCATGCCAAGAGCCTTGGCGATATCGGTGACAGTGGTTTTGGCGTAGCCAATTTGGCGGAAGAGATTTTCGGCGGTCTCGATGATGTGAAGCTTTATGGCTGCAGCATCCGATGCCGTTGTTTTTTTTCGGCCCATGGGTTTGTCCTCGATTTGGCAAGGCTTGGGGGGAGGTTGGGCTGCCCTCAAGCGCGGCAATAAAATTTAATGAAGATTTTTAATTTTTATAATTTTTCATGTCAATAAAAAAGAGGGCTGTTTTTGGCGGGGAGGGGGAGAAGCGAACTCCGAGCGAAAAGGGTTCGTGCCAGGATTGCCCATGGCCTGGGTGACGGAGAGCACCCAGGTTGCCGCGCCGAACTCCTTCGTGGGCAAGCCGTTTCGGCTCGTAGCGATTGTTGCGTTTCGACGGCTGAAGCTCGCCGCGCGCTTCGGGTCGCCTGGCCCTGGACGCCGATATTTCGCCCTACCACCTCGTGGGCAAGCCACGCGACCCTTCGCCGGGCGAAGGCCCGGACGCCCGGTTGGGCTGACGCGCCGTCCCAGGCAATAGAGTGATTTCCCTCCGTTGTATCCACCATGCCCGTTTCAATAAACGTCGGCGCGGGGTTGGAAATGGCGCTCCGGCGCGCAATGCGTCTGCGGCACACCCGTGTGGGGTGGAGGGTTGCCCGGGACGGGCCGCACAACGACGTTCCCGCCTCTTGCGCTTCGCCCTGGCCTCCGGCACATTGATTGGCCAGCCGAGTCGGCCCGACAGCCCGGGCGATGCATCGGCAGCCGCCAGGGCCGTGTGTCGTTTGCGAAAACACCGCACGCTGTTGCCCTTGGCCGGGATGGCGCGACATCGCCTGGCCGGCCCGTGACGTGAACTGTCGCAAAGCCGCCGCCGGCGGCAAAGGGGACACGATGATCCGCACGACCTTGTTTCCCGGCCGCTATATCCAGGGCAGCGGGGCCCTGTCCCGCCTGGGCAACGAACTGGCCCGCCTGGGCAAACGCCATTTGTGCATCGGCTCGCCGCATCCGCTCGAGCATCTGCTGCCGCCTGTGCTGCCCGATCTGGAGCAGGCCGGGGCGGTTCGGGTCGAACGCTTCGGCCGGGAATGCACGGATCAGGAAATCGAGCGCCTGCTGGCCGTGGCGCGGGAGTTCGCGGCCGAGACCGTGACCGCCGTCGGCGGGGGC
This sequence comes from Acidobacteriota bacterium, assembly GCA_046567015.1. Lineage (GTDB taxonomy): Bacteria > Desulfobacterota > Desulfovibrionia > Desulfovibrionales > Desulfovibrionaceae > Solidesulfovibrio. Next base: position 7,589 of record JBKICS010000335.1, read on the forward strand.
AAGACCCTGGACACGGCCAAGGCCGTGGCCGCCCGGGCCGGGCTGCCGGTGGCGGTGGTCCCCACCATCGCCTCCACGGACGCCCCGTGCAGTTCGGTGTGCATCATCTACTCGCCAGCCGGAGTGTTCGAACGGGTGGACCTGCTCCCCCGCAACCCCGACCTGGTCCTGGTCGATACCGAGATCATGGCCAAGGCCCCGGCCCGGTTCCTGGCGGCGGGCATGGGGGACGCCCTGGCGACCTGGTTCGAGGCCGACTCCTGCCGGATCAGCCGGGGGGCGAACATCGCCGGCGACGTCGGCTCCATGACCGCCCACGCCCTGGCCCGGCTGTGCTACGAGACGGTGCGGGACTGGGGGCTCTCGGCGCTGACCGCCTGCGAGGCCGGGGTGGTCACGCCCGCCCTGGAGCGGGTGGTCGAGGCCAACACCTTGTTAAGCGGGCTGGGCTTCGAGAGCGGCGGTCTTGGCGCGGCCCATTCCGTGCACAACGGCCTGACCGCCCTGGCCGGCGTCCGGGGGCGCTACCACGGCGAGAAAGTGGCTTTTGGCGTGCTGGCCTCCCTCTATCTCACGGACAAGCCGCTGGCCGTCATCGACGAAGTGTACGCCCTGTGCGCCGCCCTGGGCCTGCCGACCACCTTGGCCGATCTGGGCCTGGGCGGGGTCTCGGCCGAGGAACTGCTTCGGGTGGCCGAAAAGGCTTGCTCTCCTGGCGAAAGCATCCACAACGAGCCTGCGGAGATCAGCCCGGGCCTGGTCCGGGCCGCGCTTGTGGCTGCCGACGCCGAGGGCCGTCGCCGCAAGCCGGCGGCTGGCCGGGCCTGAGGCGCGGCGGACAGTCGCGCCAGGGCTCGTCGGCCTGGGGCGTGGCGCGTCCGGCACGGCCCGGCCGGCCCTGGCGCAAAAGCGGGCCAGCCCGGGGCGATCCGGGTGTTGGGCCACGTTTCAGGAACCCAGTTTCGCGGGAGAGGGACCATGGTCAACGTCTTGTCGCGTGCCGTGCTGGTCGTTTTGGCAATCCTGCTCGGCAGCCACGCCCTGGCAGCGCAGGCCCGGACCCTCGAACCGGAGCGCGCCGCGCCATTTGACACCGCCAAGGAGCGCCTCGGCGCGTTGCGACTCGGCCAGCCCGCAAGCGACCTGGCGGCTGCCCTGGCCTGCCCGCCGCGCAAATCCAGGGAAACCTACGAGGCCGCCACCGGAGCTTACGTCCAGACCTGGAGCTATCCCGGGTGCGGGGTGATCCTTAAGATGAGCGCGGACAAGCGGGCCGCCCCCAAGACCGTGGCCTCCATACGCCTCACCGCCCCGGCGACGCTGCAAACCGCCAAGGGCATCGGCATTGGCAGCCCGGAGCAGGCGGTGATCAAGGCCTATCAGGCTTACCGCGACCGCGACGGCTGGAGCGTCAAGGGCAAGAGTTTCGTCGCCGGGTCCGTGTATGACGGGCTGATCTTCGATTTCAAGAACGGCAAGGTGGTCGGCATTTTTCTCGGGGCCGCCGCCGAGTAGATAGACGGTCGCCGCCGTGAATCGGGGCGCGCCACGGCTTGTTGCCGGTGGCGGGCCGTTTTTCGAAACACTGTTGCGGTCGATGTGACCTTACCCCATCGAGTACACCAAGGATAAGTTCGGACTCTTGGTTTCAGGTTTTTCCCCCTTAACGGCTCTTCGGTATCGCGCCGCATGAGTCACCGCCCTCCACCCAGTCTCTGCCATCATGACGCTACCATCCCGTTCCTGTCTTATTGAAGAAATACTTGATCACCCCGTTAAAAACACGCATCCGGTCGTTGGCGGGCATCGCTTGATTAATGATGTAATCGAATCCCGCGCTGCTTCTGGGGTCCATCCCTGGAATGTTGCCCCGATAAGTTTTTTGCAGCTTGTCTCTAAATGGTTGCCCCTTGGAACAAATCGCTCCCACTGTAGTAGCGACTTCCGCCCCCCCCGGTGGTCGGTTGACCATCCTGGGCGAGCAGGCGAAGTCGTTCCGACTGCGGCGCATCAACCGCATGGACGAGGGTGATGCGCTGTTTTTTATGCAAAACCGCTATTACGATGCGACCACTGGCCGTTTCATTCGGCGTGATCCCATAGGCTTCTCCGGGGGAGTAAACCTCTATCGCTACGCTGCAAACAATCCGATCAGCCGGATCGATCCATCGGGGCTTTTGAGCGATGATTCGGGTGGCATTGACCGTTTGAATGAGGCCATCCGGACCATGAGCGGCAATGAAAAATTAGTTCTCGGCGGTGTAACCATTACGGCAGTGACAGTGGGGCTTCTCCTGCCCGAGATAATTGGTGCGGGTACAATCGCCGCAACCGACCAACGGCTTCGCTGATCTGGCCGACGAGGTTGACGATGGCCGGGGTGATGGAGAAAGGCGGTTGGTTCTGCTGGCTCATGGAGCGCCTCTTCGGCATGCATACGTATCAGGATATTGCTATCCTACCTGAATTAAATTGAAAAAGCCAAACGGTCCTGTGCCGCATCACAACATTATCCTTGGCTCAACTCCACTGCATCCTTGACGAAGGCAGCTGTGAAGTTTTCTTTACTCGAACAGAACCGTGAGTTTGGCCAGAATGGCATCAAGGATTGCTGGCGGCGCCGTCTCCAACTTGCGGCCGTGGTGCGAGGCCCGTCAGTGGCGCGTGGCTGGTCGCAACGCACATGGCCGGGATCGAGCTATATGGAGGACCAGAACGTGCGAAGTCCCTGGATCATGGAAGTGCAGCGTTTTCTTGTTGACGAAACGAGTCATCCAACCTACAGGGACAATAGGTCTTACCCTGGCCAGACGAACTCTGGCTGCACATACCAGCCTTGGCTGGAGACACGATCACATATGCAACTATTTGGAGTTCTTGATAAGTATCTGTCATGGAAAGCTATCCTCTAACGCCAGCGCTCACTAAGGCCTATAAAAGCATTGCTGCCATCGACTGAACGAGTGGTTCTGAGGGTCATGTACCTCAATAATTCAGGGGAAATTATTTTTTTAGCGGAACGAGTGTTACCATGCCGCCGACGAAAAGATTCGATTCCTGGAGCAAAAACTTTCGGGGACTTTCCTGGGGTTACGAGTTCCCCAAAAAACATTTCTGGGCAATGGTAGTTATGGTAACCGCACAATCTCGGTACAGGTTGCTTCTCCTAGACGAAAACAGGTAAGAGTATCGAATATTCGATACCAAGCATCTTTAGTGGTAATACTTTGATGGCAAAGGCAATTTCTTCTGAAGTTTTTAAAGATGTTCCTATGTTTTCCTGCCACAGGAGGCGGTTATGAAGCTGCAACATAGGTCTCGTCGGTACAAAGACGTCTGGTTGGCATTGGTCTGCCTCACCTTTTTTGGGTTGAACGCCCAGGCTGCGACTCAGGATCCTTTGGCCGATCCCGACCACCAGGTATTCGCCTTTAACGACCTGGGCATGCACTGCTACGACAAAGATTTCTCTGTATTTTCTCTCCTGCCGCCTTTCAATATAGTCCACGCCCAGGTGGTCAACAAGGCTACAAAACCCATATTATTGAATGACACCCAGATCAACTTCACCTATAGCGCTATTGCTGATCCCAGTGGCTCCATCAATACCACCAGCATCGGCAAGACCAACTTTTGGACATATCTCACCAAGCTCTTTGGCGTGACCCAGCCCCTGGACACGGGAATCCTGGGTTATAAGATGCCCAACGCCAACTTCGGGCCGCAGCCCCTGGCGCCCTACGATCCCAATTATAAATGGTTTAGCGCTACGGGCGTCCCCTTGACCAACATTGACGACAAGCGCAACGTCAATTCCTTTCCCATGATGAACATTCTGGCCGAGGACAAGATTTCCTTGGCCTGGTCGACCTCCCTCAATATCGTACTTCCGGTCTCAAGCGAGATGAACTGCGTCTCCTGCCACGAGACCGCCGCTTTTGTCCCGCTCAACCCCGGCAGTGCCAGCGACGCCTCGCCGCCGCCACGCCTCACCTCGCTGACGCCTGATAGTTTCAGCACGAACCCGGACGCCGATATTCGCTTCCGGGAGAATATCCTGATCCTGCACGACGCTTTTAACGCCACGACCCTGCATGATCAGTATCTCGCCGGCAACCCGACGCTCTGCGCCTCCTGCCACTATTCCAAGGCCCTGGATTTAGAGGGGACCGGTCCCCAGGGGCCTCAGCTGAACCACATCTATCTCTCCAATGGCATGCATAAACATCACGGCACCGCCTGGCCCATGATGGACGGCATTGGCACCTATGTGGTTCCCATTCCGGGGACCGGGGTGACACAATGCTACTACTGCCACCCCGGCAACGACACCCAGTGTCTGCGTAGCGTCATGGCGGTCAACGGCATGCAGTGCCAGAGCTGCCACGGCGAACTGCTGCAGGTGGGTGGCTTCACCCCGCAGTTAGGGCAGCCGGGCTTTGTGGATCCCTATCTGCCGAACGTGAACGACCCGAGCCTGGTGGTCAAACTGACGACTACCGGAGCCCAAAGACGCCCCTGGGTGGATATGCCCAAGTGCCAGTCCTGCCATTCCGGTGACGCCCTCAGCCATCTGGGAGACAACCTCGTCGGCCAGATGGCCTATGATCCCAACGACCCGGCCGCAACGCCCCTCATTGCGACCAACCAGCGCTTTGCCGAAAATCCAGGGCAGCTCTTCCGTTTCAGCGGGACGCATGGGGGCATGGCCTGCCAGGCCTGCCACGGCAGCCCCCACGCCGAGTGGCCCGCCCGGATCAGCACCAACGACAACATCACCGCATTTCAGATCCAGGGCCATACCGGCGAAATCGCCGAGTGCGGCGCCTGCCATCTTCCCGGGCTCAGCCCCGGTTTAGGAGGGCCCCACGGCCTCCACAACGTCAATGACACTGGCTGGATAAGCCAGCACGGCCTCTTTCTGCGGCGCAACCAGACCACCTGTATGACCTGCCACGGCAAGGATCTGAATGGCACGATACTGAGCCGGGCCAAGGACGACCGGACCCTGCCCCGGAGCAAGAGTCTGGGCGGCGAGGCCATCTTCACCACAGGAACCCCGGTAAGCTGTTATGGATGTCATACGACCATCAACTTTGGAGCCAACATCCCCCAGACTCTGTTTTTTCTCCTGAACAGCAGATAAAACCCCGTAGGATTATATATGAATGTGTGGTTATTGCCTTCAGTCTGCCAATCTGGAATAATTTAAACAAATATAGGCAGTTGGTGTTGTCCAGTTCGACAAGCCAAGCCAACCATGAGGGGCATGGAAGTGAAGTTCGGTTGAAAAACATCCTCTTCCAGCGTCGGCCCCGGGGGAATATCGCCCGAAGTGGCACAAGCCCAAGGGGCTACCGTACCTGCGTGTGCTTCATGATTTCGCCAAACAGGTTGACTGCCTCCCGGTATCCCGGCTGACTTTCGATCACTGGTCGCAGGACGTGGAGCGCCTGCTCGGGTTCCTTGGCTCGATACAGAAACAGCGCCAGCGTGTAGGCGTACCTGGGGTTGTCTGGACGAAGCTGGCTCGCTTTGCGGCTCCAGGCGACGGCTTCTATAAGATCAGCCTCGCCGAGCAGCAGACTCAGGTTGTAGGCTGCCTCGGCCATGGTCGGATTGCTGGCCAGGGCCGCACGGAGATGTTTTTCTGCCGCAATCCTGTCCTGGCGTTCGGCCATGACCAGACCGAGGTTGAAATGTGCCGGACCGTCGTTTGGAGCCAGACGCAGCGCTTCAATGAGCACGCCCTCAGCCTTGTCCGTCTCGCCCATCTGGCCGTAAGCTATGGAGGTATTGACTAGCGGCGGTACGGCGGCAACATCCAAATGACGGGCTTTTTCGTAACAGGCCACAGCCTGTTTGGGGTCGCCTTGGCCAAGATAGTAATTTCCCAGGTTGTACTGGGAGGTCCACAAATCCGGCCGGACCTGTAACGCCTCCAGATATTCAGCGTTCGCCTTGTCAACGGCCGCCAGATGCTCTTCGGCCATGGCCTTGCGGGGAACGCCGGACAAGGCAGCCGCCGCCCGGATGCGCACCAGTCGGTAGTTGTCGGACACGGCCGTAAACAGGGCGTCCAAAGCCTGACGGGACGGCGCCTCGCCCAGGGCTTCGGCCGCCGCGGCCCGCACGAGGGGCGACGACGATTTGCTGGCGGCAATGATCGGCCCCCACTTGCGCGGGTCGGGACAACTGCGAAGCAGCCGAATCAGCGAGGTCGTGGAGACGACGTCAGGATCTTTTGTTCCCAGATACGCAAGCATGCCTGAAAGGTTGCTCCAGTCCTGACGGCGGGCGGCGTCGATCAAGGCGGCTTGGCGCACAACCGGGGCCTGGTAGTCACGGGCATGCCATTGCCGCACGCGAGTATCGGCCCAGGCCGCGTCCTTGTCGGCATGGCAGAGGTTGCAGGCATTGGGTGAATTGTAAGCCAGCGTTGTTGCCGGGGTCGGCGGCAGCATGGAGTGGTCACTGCGGCGCATGCGGGCAAACTCGGTCATGGGCATATGGCAGGAGATGCAGCGGTTACCGGGGCTGCTCTCGGGGTGATGGGTATGGCTGGAAGCATTGGCCACTCGCTCGGCGTGGCAGGGATTGCAGGCCTCGTTGGCCTTGGCTGGGTCGTGAAACTTATAGCGGCCGCTGGAGGTGTGGCAGTGCATGCAGTCGAGTTGGCCGGAGAGCGCGCAGGGACTGCGCGACCAGGAGGTCTGGGTGTAGTTTTCCCCGAGATCGCGACCGTCAGGATAAAAATCCGGGTTCTCGTAGGTAATGAGGTCGTAGTGGTCGAAATAGCGGTCCCCGGGTGTAAATGAACTGGTGAGCGGCACGGTCTTGGCGTGGCAGGTGGCGCACAGGTCGTTTTGCTGGGCATGGCTGAAATCCCGGCCGCCCCGGATGAGCTTTAAATCCTTGGGCGGCTGATCCTTGGGAGCCGCCTCGCAGACCCGGACATGTTCCTGGCCCGGTCCATGGCAGGTTTCGCAGTTGATACCGGGCTCGATCCAGCTGGAGTGGTAGGTGTCGGTCTTGGGATCATAGTTGGTGGCGAATTGGCTGACGTGGCAGCCGTAGCAACCGGTATTGAATGTATAGGGCCACTCTTTCCAATTGACAGCGGTGGTGGCCCCGGTTGGAAAATGGCGCACGCCGCTCCCAGCCATATCGAACCATTCATTTTTACGGACATCATAGGCTAACGGCAGCGTTTGGAGACTCCCCTTGTCCAGGCCTGTGAGAAAATAAAAAACATTTTTCCCGCCGAGCACCTGGGTGATACGGTATTTCTTTTCGATCTCGCCGGTCTTTTCCACGATAAAACCCTGGCCGGGTCCGATCTCGACCCGGTAGGCAGCGCCTCCGATGGCCATGGACTGGGCTTGGGGCGTCAGAAAGGACTTGGCAAAGGCATCATTGTAGGGACGCATGGCCAGACCGTGGAAGGACGTAGACCAGAGTTGGTAGAATTTCTCATGGCAGCTACGGCAGCCGGCGGAACCGGTAAAGGCGGCGGTCGTGGCTGGAGGCGCAGAAACAGCGTCCTTTTTGGCAAAGGCCGGGATTCCCGCTCCGATCAAGAGATACGCCACAGCGCAGGCAAGGCCAACCAATCGTTTCATGCAACCGCCTTATCGAAATAGGAGCAACTTTTGATGTCCCGAACCGCTTATGTCGTCAAGGGTTTGCCACGCGCTGGATGCGTCCGAGCAGCGTCACACTGGTCGATATCCCTTTGTTCCCCGAAAGCTTCAGCCAAGAACAGACCGTAGTTGCCCGCCGGTTATCTACCCGGCCCCCCCTTGCCCTGGATGAGGGCTTCGGGATGGCGTTCTAAAAAACTGGCAAATTTGCGGATGGCCCGGGCGGCGGTGGCAATTTCATTCAGCGCCCGGTTGAGGTCGGTGATGGTCGGCGCATCGGCATGCATAATTTTCTGGAATCGCCCGAGAGCCGACCTCGCGTCCTTCATGGCCGCGTCAAACGAAGCGAACGACTTTTCGGCGCTAAGGCCAAGACGCTCGCTACGCTGGCCGAGAGAGGCGGCCAATTCGCTGTAGCTGGTGAGCGCTTGCTCCAATGCGTCGGCCAACGGAGCGACCTTGGCTTTGATTTCCACAACCGTCGCGGTGGCAGAATCCAAGACGGCGTCGAACTTGTGAGGCATGCGGATCATTTCCGGCGAGTTGAACAGATTTTCAACCCCAGCGGTTGCGCTGATAAATCGGTCGATCAGTTTTTGCAGTGGCAATTGCGCGATAGCTTTCTCAAACTTTTCCAAGGCTGACGGCACGGTCTGGATTTCGACCAGATTGGTGTTGCCAACCAGACGCTCCGGGGCGTCGGGCAGGAGGTTGAGGGAAATGGCCAACTGCCCGGTGACGATGCTCTGGGTGACGAGTTGGGCGCGCAATCCTTTTTTAATAAGTTGACGCAGCAGTTCGCCGGGGCTGACCTTGCGGGCTTGGTAGAGCCGTTCCAAAGACCCTGGAGTGCCGGGCGCAGTGAGTTGGACCTTGCCGCCAAGAAGTTCCACCACCACCGGGATATTGAAATTGAGTCCCTTGGCGTCGGCTTCGATGCTGATTTCCTTGACCGACCCCAGGGGCACGCCGCGAAAGAGCACCGGCGAGCCGATTTGCAGGCCGTTGACGGAATTGGGAAAGAACATGATGCAGCGCATGGTCTTGGTAAACAGCAGACCTGAGCTGAAGGCAAAGACGGCGCCAAGCGCCAGGACCAAGGCGCCAAGGATAAAAACCCCGATCATGAGTCTTTTGGAATTGGCATTCACGACATTATCTCTTCCCGAAGTCCTGGGGCCGGCCGCTCGTTCGCACCTCGGGCGAGGCCGCAATGCCGGCCTGCATCCAGGACAAAGGGACACATTCGGGACAGGCCGGCTCCCTGCGCCCTGACCCGGACAGGGCCTGACGCAGGGCGGCTTCGAACGCAAGGCAACGGCAGGGCGGGATTGCCGGATCGCGCCTGCTTCTGGCGCAGCGCGTCATGCGAAAACGTGCGCTGCGGCATCGGTCGCTCCTCCCCAGGGCTGTTGGCACGTTCTGTTGCGGGGATCAGGACGCGGCGGACAATGTCCGCGACGTCGGCCGCACGTCCCAGATTCAACCCTTTCTCGCCCCGTTCCAAAAGATCCCGTGCTTGCGAGAAGGACGAAGGCCGGCGCGGCTTGCGCCTCGCCGGCCTTGTGCGTCACGGCAGGCTTACTCGCTTACCTTGTTGTTGCGCTGGGCCTGTTCCAGCTTCTTGACGTCTTCCGGCGACAGCTTGGGCCGGTCGATGGTCAACGTGATCTTGTCGATTGTGCCGGTAAAGGCGAACGGGGGTTTATAGTCGGCATCGTTAACGCCAGTCAGGGTGTCCGAGCCGACGTCCAGGGCCTCGTCCCATTGCAGGATAAACGGCAGGGTGTGCTCCATCTTCTGGGTGTCCACGGCTTGCCCGTCCACCTTGAGCACGCCTGTGCCGCCACGGCCCACGCCCGAGAAGTTGTTGAAAGCCAGCGTTCCTATGCCCAAGCCGTCGTAGACGAAATCGAATTCCAGCACATGCTTGCCGGGCGTCAGTTCCGGGCCTTCCCAGCGCACGCGCTTGAGATCGACCAGATTCCACAGGAATACGGGTTTGTTTTTGAGCACATAGAACCCATAGCCGGCGAAACGGCCCCCCTGGGTAATGAGCATGCCCTCGGCCCCGCCGGCTGGGATCTCCACCTCGGCCTTGAAGTTGTAGGAAGCATCGAGGATCGAGGGCGCGTCGCCGTTGGGGGTGCCGGTCATGGGCAGTGTCCAGGTAAACATGTCACGGCCGGCGGTGATGCTCGGGCGCGGGGTGATCATACGTGTGGCCACGGAGGTATCAAGCGGCAGCACCTGGTACTTCTTGGCCTCCTGCATAAAAAGCGCCTGCATCTGCTTGACCTTGGCCGGATACTTGGCGGCTAGATCCGTTGACTGGGTCCAGTCGGTGGTGAGGTCGTAGAGTTCCCACGGGAACGTCATGGGATCCTTGGCCGGCGACATCACATCCCAGGGCGGCCGCATGACCTTGGTGCTGGCCAGCCAGCCCTCATTGTAGATGGCCCGGTCACCGAACATTTCAAAGTACTGGATCTTGTGGGTCGAAGGCGCTTTGGCGTTTTTGGCGTCGAAGGTGTAGGCCATGCTCACGCCTTCGATGGGGCTTTGCTTGATACCATCCACGGTCTTGGGCTGTTTGACGCCCGTGGCTTCAAGGATGGTCGGCACGATGTCGATGACGTGGTGGAACTGCTGGCGGATGCCGCCCTTGTCCTTGATGCGGGAGGGCCAGGAGATGGCCATGCCCTGGCGGATGCCGCCGAGGTGGGAGGCGATCTGTTTGGTCCAGGGGAAGGGCGTGTCAAAGGCCCAGGCCCAGGG
>JBKICS010000335.1:18019-20125 GCA_046567015.1 Acidobacteriota bacterium
CATGTGGTTGTAGGTCTTATCCGACCCCCAGATGTCGTAGAAGTACTTGAGTTGGTCGGCCACGGGCACATCGACGCCGTTAAATATGGCCACTTCGTTGGGCGTGCCGTTAAGCGTGCCTTCCGAACTCGTGCCGTTGTCGCCGTTGATATAGATGATCAGCGTATTGTCGAGCTTGCCCATATCCTCCACAGCCTGGATGACGCGGCCGATCTCGTGATCGGTGTAGGCCACGTAGGCGGCGAAAACATCGACTTGCCGGGTGAACATCTTTTTTTCGTCGTCGTTAAGCGCGTCCCACTTCTTGAGCAGATCGTCAGGCCAGGGGGGCAGCTTGGCGTCAGCCGGAATCACGCCGAGCTTTTTCTGGTTCTCGAAAATCTGTTCGCGCAGCGCGTTCCAGCCCTTGTCGAACAAATGCATCTGGCTGATCTTGTCGATCCACTCCGGGGTCGGGTGGTGCGGCGCATGGACGCCGCCGGGCACGTAGTAGACGAAGAACGGCTGCTCCGGGGCCAGGGTATTGATGCGGTTCATGTAGGCGATGGCGTCGTCGGCCATGGCCGTGATAAGGTTCCAACCGGGTTTGTTCAGGAAAGGATAAATCTGGGTGGTGTTGCGGAACAGATTGGGTTCCCACTGGTTGGCGTCGCCGCCGACGAAGCCGTAGAAGTATTCAAAGCCCATGCCGATGGGCCACTGGTCGAACGGACCGTCCTGGCTGGCCTGGAAGGCCGGGGTGTTGTGGTCTTTGCCGAACCAGGAGGTGCGGTAGCCATTGTCCTTGAGGATGCGACCGATGGTGGCCTTGTCCTTGGTGATAAAACTGTCGTAGCCGGGGAAGCCGGTGGCCTGTTCGGCAACCACGCCAAAGCCGGTCGAATGATGGTTGCGCCCGGTAATGAGCGCCGCCCGCGTCGGCGAGCACAGGGCTGTGGAGTGGAAGTTGGTGTAGCGCAGGCCGTTTTGAGCGATGCGGTCCAGGGCCGGGGTGGGAATGACGCCGCCAAAGGTGCTCGGCACGCCGAAGCCCGAGTCATCGGTCATGATCAGAAGCACGTTGGGCGCGCCCTTGGGCGGCACCACGCGCGCCGGCCAATACGGTTTCGATTGCGGGGCAGTGTCCTTGATCACGCCGCCGAATTTCTGCTGCGGGGGCGGGAGCTGGTCGCCCTGAAGCGTGACGGTGGCGCTGGGCGACCCCGGCACGCCGCTGCCGCCCTGGGCCAGGGCAGCGCCGCTCCAGCCCGCAGCCAACAAGACTGCGACCACAAGAGAGAGGGAAAAGCGTTTCATGGTGTCCTCCGTAGGTTCAGGGGATGCTGCTGCGTGCCGTTGCGACGGCATTTACGCCGACTAAAAAGGCTGCCCCAACAAACGCTGGGCGCTCTTGTCATGAACCGACCACCCCATGGCCCGAAGCTCCTTGACGCCCATGGGGCTGGCCTTGCCGGTGATCCAGACCTCGACTCCGGCCGCCCGCAGGTTTTGGGCGAAGGTGTTGATGCCCGCAACGATGGCCGCGTTGGTGGGGGTCCAAAAGAAGCAATCCAGGGGAAAGGCCAGGACCAGCCGGCCCGAGGCGCTCGTGGCCCCCACGTACCGGCCGATGGATACAAAGCCGGCGAGCGGGGCCACATTGGCATTGTAGCCCGCATACATCTGGGCCATGCGCTGACGGAACTGGGCCACGTCCGGGTCGTTTGTGGTCCCGAGAAACTCGACGAAGGCTCCTTTGTTCTGAACGTTGGGCATAGCGGCCAGGGCAGCCACGATGCGCGACTGCTGGGTGGGGGTAAAGACCGTGTTGCCTATAAAAAACGAGGCGTTGCCCGACGAGACGCCGAGCGCCGCGAGTTGGGCCTGGTTCTGCTGGGCGATGGTGGCCGGGGACGCGGTCAGGTCGATGGTATTCAGGGTAGCCGAAGTTCCGGCGGCGGACACGGCGATGCCGACCCCGCCAGGAATCAAAGCGGACAAGGCCGTGGCCGTGATGTTGCCGGCGGCCCCAGCCGAGGCCATCTCCTGCAGACGTTTTTGCACGAGCGGGTTGGTGGTGTAGGGGTCGACGCCGAATTGCTGGGCGTACTGCCGGGCCAGGGCCGG
>JBKICS010000336.1:0-3156 GCA_046567015.1 Acidobacteriota bacterium
CCCCATCCGGGGGTCCGGGGGGGTGACCCCCCGTGGGTCCAGGGCAAAGCCCTGGCAGGGTCCGGGACAGCGTCCCGGCGGGGTCCGGGGCAGCGCCCCGGCGGGGTCCGGGGCAGCGCCCCGGCGTACGTCAAATCGTGCTTGTTGCCTGGCGCACGCGCTCTTGCGCTTCCTCGGCGCTCAGTCCCCGCAGGGCGGCGAAGTCGGCGAGGTTTTCCTCGGCGTCGCAGGGGCGCAGGTAGAGCGGTTCCAAGGGTGCGTGGCTGTAGCGGGCGCGGGCGGCGGCGGCGAGGACCACTTCGGGGTGGGGCTCGTCGGTCTCGGGGCCGAGGATGGTGGCCAGGGGGGCGGCGGCGAGAAAGGCGTCCCGGGAGCGGGCGGCTCCCTCGCCGACGAGGTGCAGGGGACCGACGGCGGCGGCCTCGGCCAGGCGCAGGGCGGCCTGGGCCACGGTCAGGGCCACGGGTTCGCCCATGGGCATAAGCTCGCCGTCGGCGAGGAAGGTTTGCAGGTAGACCTGGCCGGTGCGGGCGTAGGTGATGGCCACGACGACGCCGGTGGCGAGCCTGGCGGCGGTGGCGGCCAAAAGCGGCAGGTAGTCCAGGCCGGCCATGGGCACGCCGCAGCCGCGCGACAGCCCGAGCACGGTGGCCAGGGCCACGCGGATGCCGGTGAAGCTGCCGGGTCCGCGCACGCAGGCGATGCCGCCCAGCTCCGCCGGGGCGCAGCCGGCTTCGGCCAAAAGCTCGGCGATCAGCGGCGCGAGCGTTTCGGCGCTGCTGCCCGAGGTGACGGTGCTGCGGTGCAGGGAGGGTGCGCCGGGCCGGCCGAGGGTGATCCCGAGTCGCGGGGTCACCCCGTTTACGATGAGCAGCGGCCCGTTGCCGGGCAAGGAGCCTAACTCAGCCATTGATCATGCTCAATTGCCGCCGGATGTCGTTGACCGTGGCCAGCAGCATGAGTCCGATGAGAAAGGCCAGGCCGAGCTTGGTGGTGAGTTGGCGCATGCGCGGGCTGACCGGCTTTCGCATGATGATTTCGATGGCGTAGAAGAGCAGGTGTCCGCCGTCGAGGACCGGGATGGGCAGGAGGTTCAGGACGCCGAGGTTGACGCTTATAAGCGCGGCCAGGGCCATGACGTTGCCCAGGCCCTCGCCGGCCTGCTTGCCGACCATCTGGGCGATCATGATGGGACCGCCGATGCTGTCCAGCGGCACCACGCGTTCAATAAGCTTTACAAGGCCCGTGTAGGTGACGACGACGACGTTCCAGGTTTGCTTGACGGCTTCGACGGCGGCGGAGCCGGGGCCCAGCGGCACGGTCCGGGTTTTGCCCGAAGCCGTGATGCCGACCAGGGGAACGGTTTCGTCTTCGCCAAACAGGTTCTTGATGGTGCGCAGGGTGGGGGTCAGGGTGAAGGTGACGGGCTTGCCGTCGCGGTCCACGGTCAGGGCGATGGCTTTGCCGTTGCTGCCACGAATGGCGACGGTCAGGGCGTCCCAGTTGGGAACGGGTGCGCCGTTGATGTCGACGACGGCATCGCCCGGGGCCAGACCGGCCACGGCGGCCGGGCTGTCCTTTTGCACTTGGCCGACGATGGGCAGCATTTCGAGGCGGCCTTCGAAGCCAAGCAGGCACCAGAAGAGCAGCCAGGCCAGGACGAAGTTGAAGATCGGGCCGGCGGCCACGACGATCATGCGCTGCCAGGCCGGACGCAGGCGGAAATGCGTCTCGGGCGGGAAGTCGCCCGGGGCTTCGTCGTCGGGATCCTGGGCCACGAGCTGGACGTAGCCGCCAAGCGGGATGGCCGAGAGGATATAGCGGGTCTTGCCGCGCACGAATCCGAAGATTTTCGGTCCGAATCCCAGGGAAAAGGTGGTCACGCCCATGCCGAAGGCCCGGGCGGCGATGAAATGTCCCAGTTCGTGGAAGAAGATGAGGCCCCCAAGGACCAGAGCCACGGCAAGGATACTGACGATCATGGGCACTCGCTAACGCCGGGGGACGCAGGGTCCGGGCGTCGTGTTTCGACGACGGCCGCGCGGTCGGGGAATCCGCCGCAGGGCCTGCCGTTATGAAAGTATAAGCGGCAGCGGCGCAATGGCAACGTCAGGGCCGCGTTTCGGCCCAGTCCGCCACCGCCCGGCGCACCCGGACGTCGAGGTCCATGACGGCGGCGGCGTCGGGCAGGGTTTCGCCGCGATGGGCGTCCAGGGCGGCGGCGATGGCGGCCGCAATATCCAGAAATCGCAGCCGTCCCTTGAGAAACAGGTCCACGGCCACCTCGTTGGCGGCATTAAGCGCCACGGTATGGCTGGGGCCGCTGGCAAGCGCCTGCCGGGCCAGTCCCAGGCAGGGAAAATCGTCCTCGCGGGGCGCTTCGAAGGTGAGCGAGGCCAGCTTGACCAGATCCACCCGGGGCACGGACAGGGACAGCCGCCGGGGGTAGCCCAGGCAATAGGCGATGGCCACGCGCATGTCCGCCGGACCGAGGTGGGCCAAGAGCGAGCCGTCGTGGAGCTGGGCCAGGGAATGGACGATGCTCTGGGGATGGACCACCACCTCCACCCGGGACACGGGAAGGCCATAGAGACGGCAGGCCTCGATGACTTCCAGGCCCTTGTTCATGAGCGTGGCCGAATCCACGCTGATCTTGGGCCCCATGGACCAGTTGGGATGATTGAGCGCCATTTGCGGCGTCACCGCCTCCAGGCACTCCCTCGTCGCGCAGCGAAACGGCCCGCCCGAGGCGGTCAGCACCAGCCGCTCGACCAGGGGGAGGTCCGGCAGGAGCGCGCCGCCCAGGGCCTGGAACAGCGCATTGTGCTCGGAATCGACCGGCAGGATCACGGCGCCGGAACCCGCTGCCGCCTCGCGGATGAGGTCGCCGGCCAGGACCAGGGATTCCTTGTTGGCCAGGGCCACGATCTTGCCGGCGGCCACGGCGGCCAGGGTCGGGACCAGCCCGGCCGCGCCCACGATGGCCGAGACGACCAGATCGACCTCGGGCAGGGTGGCCAGGGCGGCGTAGCCGGCCGGACCGACCAGGATGTCCGGGCGGTAGCCGGCCGGGAGCAGCCCGGCCAGGGCCTTGGCCCGTTCCTCGGTCAGGACGGCCAGGACCGGCGGGCGAAAGGCGGCGGCCTGTTCGGCCAA
>JBKICS010000337.1:0-3253 GCA_046567015.1 Acidobacteriota bacterium
AACTGAGATTGAGGAAAATAGAGATAAGAGCAGATGGTATTGTGGAAAAAGCTTTCACAGCTGTGCACAATTTTTGGGCGCGTCCCAAAACCCAAGCGGCAGGCGGCCTTGCGCCGGCCCCCAAAAACACCCGTTTCTTCTGGCTCTGCGGCAATTGTAATTTTATTCAATATGTTGCGTTGTAGAGAACCAAAGAGGCGGCCCCGGAAAACCAGTCCCTAATCGTCCTTTGCCCGGCCGCGCTTCGGCCCTAGTGTGCCCCCCATGGAAACGATTTGGTCACAAACCAAAGAACTGCTCGAGAAGACGCTGAGCCCCGGACTGTTCAACCTCTGGATCAAACCCCTCGCGGCCCGGGCCCGTGACGGAGTTTTGGAACTGGCCGCCCCCAACGCCTTCGTGGCCTCCTGGGTGCGGGAACGACTGAGCGATTCCATTGCCGAAGCCGCCGCCGTGGTCATGGGAACCCGGCCCCAGGTCGTGGTTACCGAAGGCCAGACGCAGGGGAGCCCCCCCCGCGCCCGCCGCCAGGATGGACCCAAGGCCGCCGGCCCCCGGCCCGTGGCCGCCTCCCTGACCCTGCCCGTGGCCCCCCGGGCTCCCGAACTGGCCGGCGACCGCTTTCGCTTCAGCTACGACGAGTTCGTGGTCGGCCCCTCCAACGAAATGGCCTATGTCGCGAGCCGGGGCATCTGCGATGCGTCCCTGACGGCGGACCAGCTGTTTATCAGCTCCGCCCCGGGCCTGGGCAAGACCCATCTGATCCAGGCCATGGGCAAGCGCCTCTGCCTTGCCGGCCCGGGCGAGCGGCAGCCCCGGGTGGCCTATCTGTCGGCCGAGGAGTTCGCCAACCGCCTGATCATGGCGATAAAGACCCGGCAGGTGGAGCAGTTCAAGGCCGCGTTTCGGGAAAACGTCGACGTGCTGCTGCTGGAAGACATCCATTTCTTCCGCGACAAGCCGCGCATCCAGGACGAGCTCTTAAACACCTTGAAGGCGCTCAATTCCCGGGGCTGCCGTCTGGTTTTCACCAGCTCCTTTCTGCCCAAGGAACTTTCGGGCCTGGACAGCCAGCTGCTCTCGCGCATCAATTCCGGCTTCCTGGCCGTCATCGACAAGCCCGACCGCGAAACCCGCCGGCGCATCCTGGAGCGCAAGGCCGCCGTGCACCAGGTGCTGTTGCCCGAGGACGTGTCCACGCTTCTGGCCGACAAGCTCTCCGCCGACGTGCGCCAGTTGGAAAGCTGCCTGCAGAACCTGGCGCTCAAGGCCCGGCTGCTCAACTGCCGCATTTCCACGGATCTGGCCTGGGACGTCCTGCAGCATTACGACGTGGAGGCCGCGCCACGCAACCTTGAGGACATCGTGGCCTATGTCTGCGACGTGTATCGGCTTTCGCCGGATCAGCTCAAGAGCAAGTCGCGCAAGCGCCAGCTGGTCCTGGCCCGCAACACGGCCTTTCTCCTGGCCCGGCAGCACACCGATCTGTCCCTGGCCGACATCGGCAACCGGTTCAACCGCCGCCATTCCACGGTGGTCAAGGGCATCACCTCCCTGGAGAAGCACCTGTCGCTGAAAACGCCCCTTGGGCGGGAACTGGAGCGCACCATCGACCAGATGCGCGGCTAACCGCGCCGTATTGAGAGATTTTACCTTGCGGTCCCCATTGTAGGGCAGCCCTGCCACACGCTCCGGCGCCACCACCCTGGACGCCCCGTGGAGCCGGCAGGCAGACTCGAACCAGGAAACTCGAACCAGCTAGGGGGAGGCCGCCATTGGCCGGGCGGACGTCGGACTGCAAAGTCCGGCGTCCGCTTTTTTTGGGCCCCGGGATTACTCCAGGGCGACAATCTCCACGTCGCCAACCAGCCCCACCAGCTCGCCGAGCTGGACAAAGGCCCCGCGCACGCCCGCTTTGGCCATGCCCTGGGCCGCCGCCAGCACCCCCTCCATGTCCTCGGCCGTGACCAGCAGATTGGCCAGGGCCGTTGCCGCCGCATCGGCCACCGCTCCCCGGTCGGCCACCACCGTGACCATGTCGGCCTGCCCCAGGCTCAGTGACGGCCCCACCTTGGCCGAGGAGGCGCACACCGCCGCCGGCAGGGATGTGGCGTCAAAGCGCAGGGCCAGACGCGCCCCTTCCACCGGCTTGGCGAGCAGGGCCACGATGCGCTCGCGGCTGCCGTGCAGGTAGATGTCGCCGCCGTTTTCCACGAGCAGTTCCGGCGACTCCCCGACGAACCGGTCGGCCACGGCCTGGGCAAAGGCCCCGGCCACGGCGGCCATGGGCCCGACGCCAAAACGTGCCGCCGCCTCGGCCATATCCCTGGCGATGGCCGGAGCGGCCGCGTCCGCGGCCACGGGCGTGAAGCTGTGCTGGAAATTCGGATGGAGCAGCAGGTAGGTGGAGAGGCCGGCGCGAAGCTCCGACACGAAATCGCCGATCTCCCGGGCGAGGTTGCGCCTTGCCACAACGTACAGGTCGGTCTGGGCCACCACCACCTGGAAGGCGGTCTCGCCGGGACGGGGGGCATGGCTGTGGCGGTAGGCGCGCACGGGATCGTCGTGGATGGGGGGCATGGCGTCTCCGGGAGCGGATCGTTTCGGCCAGTATGCCCGCTCCCGCCTTTCCGGGGAAGGGGGGCGTCAGCGGGAAGGCGGGCGAAGCCGGCCGCGCCGGCCCGGGGCCTCGCCGCGAACCAGCGGCCGTGGCCGACGCCGGCCGGGAGGAGGCCAGGGCCTGGGCGGGTCGCGCCAGGATGGGCGGGTTCGGGAAAAAGTCTGCCTGGCTGGGCGGGCGGGAGCGGGACAAGGCCAGCTTGGCAGGGCGGGCCGGGGCATGTAGTGTCGGGGATATGACGCAGGAGCAATACCGGCCGACGGGCGCGACCCTGGTGTCGGCCGTGATCCCCAGCCGCGACCGGTCGGCCTTGCTGGCGCGGGCCGTGGCCTCGGCGTTGGCCCAGACCCATCCGGCCATGGAAGTGATCGTGGTGGACGACGGCTCCACGGACGACACCCCGGCCGTGCTCGCTGCCCTGGCCGATCCCCGCTTGCGGATCATCCGCCGGGAGCGGACCGGGGGCGTGTCGGCGGCCCGAAACGTCGGCATACGCGCCGCGCGCGGGGCTTTCGTGGCCCTGCTCGATTCCGACGACGAATGGCTGCCCGAAAAGACCGCCAAACAGCTGGCCTTCATGGCGGCCGGCGGCCGGCTTGTCAGCCAGACCCAGGAAATCTGGATGCGCGGCGG
>JBKICS010000338.1:0-3171 GCA_046567015.1 Acidobacteriota bacterium
ATAAGTTGGACACGGGGAAGGAAAGAGCGCGGACCGCAGACAGGTAAGGGGTCCGGGGGGCTTAGCCCCCCGGCCGCCGGAGGCATTCTTTCGTCCGCCTTAGCAACAGGGCAGGCCGAGGATCTCCGAGCGTTTGGCCTGGACGAGCAGATCGACCAGCCGGATGGCGTCGAGTTCGCGAAAAATGCTTTCCGTGGCCCGGGCCCAAATCTGCCGGGTGACGCAATCACTTGAAATCAGGCAGGTATCGGGGTTCCCGACGCATTCAGTCAGCTCGGGGCGGCTTTCCAGCGCCCGCACTACGTCGCCCACCCGGATCTGGTCGGCCGTGACCGCCAGCACGTGTCCGCCCTTGGGGCCGCGCTTGCTGGTGATGAAGCCGGCCTTTTTAAGCGCGCGGATCAGCTGTTCCAGGTATTTGACGGAGATATTGCGCCGTCTGGCAATATCCTGAATCCGGACAGGACCTTCGTCGCCGTGAAGCGCGATGTCCAGGAGCATGCGCAAGCCGTAACGGCTTCGCGTGGTGAGCTGCATGGGCTGATTTCCCCTTGTCCCGATTTTGTGCAAAAGTGAACAAGCGGGATACTAGCAAATTCATTTGCAAATGGCAAAACCGGTTTCCCCGGGGGGTGAATTCAGCCGCTGGCCAGGGACAACCCAGACAGGGCAATGCATTCCCGCTCCCGGCCGCGCCGCAGCACCTGGCGCGAAATCCGCCCGGATACGGGTATGCCCCGGGAGAGCACGCATCGGCTGCAGATCTTGCCCTGGGCCCGGACAATATACACGTCCATGAATTCCATGGCCTCGCCGCACACGGCGCAATGCCTGCCGTCCATGTCCATCCTCCCTGTCGCATGTTGCCGACAGGGAGGATGTTACAAAAAACATGCCCACGAAATCGGGACTATTTTTCCCCGGGCTCGGCCTTGTCGCCCGCGCCGGCCGCCGGGCGGCCCCGGCCCGGCAATCGCACGGCCACCGCCACCTTGCGCCAGCCGCCGCCGCTGGTCAGGCTGTCAAAGCCCCAACGCAGCCAGTGCAAAAGCGACCAGGCCAGCCACAAGGCCCAGGCCAGCATCAGTCCCCGAAAGACCAGCATGGGCGCGCTATAGGCCCGGCACACCGGCACGGCCCCGGCCACCCGGTCGAAGGTCCAGTGGAGCAGGGCGGCGGTTGAGCCGGCCCCGGCCACCTGCATGCGCGGCAGCCCGAGCAGCCCGGCCCCCAGGGTCTCGTAGAGGGCCTCGAAGCCGGCCAGGGCCAGCAGGACCAACAGCACCTGGACGATATTGAAGACCACCGCTCCCTGGGTGATGGGAGAGCGCCTGCGCCAACCCAGGGCGGCGATCCAGGCCACGGCCAGGACGAAGTTGACTGGCGTGGCCTGGGACAGGCCTAGCGCATAGGCCAGCCAGCCCAGGCGGGTCAGCGGCGTGTCCGGCAGGCAGGACAAGGCCAGCCCCATGGCGACCACGGCCGCCAGCCAGCCCCAGTAGAGGACCGCCGGCCCAAGGGGCGTGTCCCCGCCGACGCCGAGCAGCCAGCGGTCGGCCGGCAGCTCCAGGCTGACGGCCAGGTTGGCGCCGGCCAGCCCCAGATCCACGGCCGGGGTGGCCACGGCGAAACCGAGCGGACTGCGCTCCCGGAAGTTGAGCACGACTTCGGTGGTCCCGGGGGGCAGGGCGAAGCCGACTTCCTGCGGGCCGCCGGTCGGCAGGGTCTCGCGCCCGGCCACGGTAAGCCGGGTCACTTCCGCCCCGGCCGGAAGCGTGACGGCCTGGCGCGCGCCCTTGGCCGCGCGATACGCCATGGTCAGGGTGGCGTCCCGGGTCTGGCCGCCCTGGCGCACGGCAAGATTGGCCCGCTCCAGGGTGAGGTATTCGCCCGGGGCGATTTCGGGCCGGGTGACGCTGATGGTCAGGCGTTCGCCGGGCCAGGGAACGAACCGTGGGGAGTAGCGGCCCTGGGGCGACAGCCAAGCCACCGGCGGCGGCCCCTCGAAGGCGACGTCGTAGAGCGCGGCGGCGGAGACGGTCCAGGTCTCGACCAGGGCCGCGTCATTGGGGGCCGTCAGCTCGAGGCTGGGCGCGGCCGGCAGCTTGGAGCGCCAGGACAGCCGTTCCTGGCCCGGGCTGAAACTGACCACCGCCTGGCCGTCCTTGACCGACACCCCGGCCGCGTCCGGCAGTTCGCCGGCCAGAAGCGGCACCGCCGCCACGGCCGAAACGCCGGCCGGGGACCGGCGCACCACCTCGGTGGCCACTTCGAAGGTCAGGCCGAAGTCGAGGGAGCGCCGGACCTCGAAAAAGGGCGGCACATCCACGCCGGACGGGGCGGGACGCGCCGTCCCGCCGGATGCCGCCGTTTCGGCCCGGGTCAGTTCCAGGGGACCGGTCATCATGCCCTGTGCATCGAGGCCCCGCACCCGGTAGCCTTCCGCCGCCACCTGCACCCGGCCCGGGGACACGGGCGCGGCAATGGTAAACGACACGGCCTGGGGGGCCGGGCCGGACAGGACCACGCCATGTCGGCCCGGTTCGAGCAGCACGGCCAGTTCCCCGCCCTGCCTGACCAGCCCGGCGGCCGGCTTGCCGTCGACCAGGACCGTGGCTGGCCGCCAGCCCTCGGAGACCACGGGAAGCGGGGCGGCGGAGCGGGTCGCGGCGTCGAGGTCGGAGCGAAGGGTCAGCGCCCCGTCTTCCAGGCGTACGGATAGCCCCGGGCTGCCCAGGCAGTTGGGCAGGCAGCGCGGCGGCTCGGTGAGCCGGTCGCGCAGCGTGTCCAGGAGCTCCCGGGGCGGAAAATCGGCGGCGAGAGCCCTGGCCGGAACGCCGGCCACGAGCAGCAGCAGTGCGGCGGCGGCCACGGGCCCGGCGAGCTGGCGCACCCGCTTGCGGTCAAACAAGGCCAAGAGGGCCAGACCGAGCAGGGCCACCCGGGCAAAGCCCAAAAGCCGTGTGACCAGCGGCGGCAGCAGGGTCAGCCGAAACGTTTCGCCGGCCGCCACCGGCCCGCGCCAGGACAGGCCGACGGTTGCGAAGCTCCAGGTGGGCATGGCCGGCCCGGTCTGGATCAGGGCGTTGGGGTCGAATTCCAGGCGTTCGGCATCGGCGGCCGGCTCGGCAGCGGCGCCGGCCATGGACCGCATGGGCGCGGCGTCCCTGG
>JBKICS010000339.1:0-3321 GCA_046567015.1 Acidobacteriota bacterium
CACCAAGGCCGCCCTGACCAAGGCCGGCCTGTGGGACGCCCTGTCGGCCAAGTGCATCCTGGCCGAGTCCGTGCGCCAGGTGCTCGATTACCTGGCCCGGGGCGAGGTGGATGCCGGCTTCGTCTACGGCACCGACGCCAAGCAGGGCGGGGACAAGGTCAAGGTCATCGCCGAAGTGCCGGTGGAAACCCCGGTGTCCTACCCCATCGCCGTGTTGGCCGGGGCCAAGGACAAAAAAGACGCCGCCGCCTTCGTGACCTTTGTGGCCGGTCCCAAGGGTCAGGAAATCCTGGCCAAGTTCGGTTTCAAGAAGCCCTAACGACCGTATCCTCCGTGCTCCCGGGGCCAACGGCCCCGGGAGCACGACGCCAGCCGAGCGGAGTCGACCATGCGCATCACCGTGGACATCCAGAAAAGCTATCGCGGCAACGGCCGGGAATTCCACCTCGACGCCACCTTTGCCGTGTCCGGCAACCGGGTGGTGCTCTTTGGCCCGTCGGGCTCGGGCAAAACGCTCACCTTGCGCGCCCTGGCCGGGCTGCTGCGCCCGGACGCCGGCTGCATCAGCGTGGACGGACGGGAATTTTTCGATGCGGCCAAGGGCATCTTCGTGCCGCCCCGGGATCGCCGCATCGGCTACGTGTTCCAGGACTATGCCCTGTTTCCCCACCTCACCGTGCGCCAGAATGTGGCCTTCGGCCTGACCCCGCTGTGGGGCCGGCTCTCCAAGGAGGCCGCCGCCCGGGTCGAGGACATGTTGACCCTTTTCGGCATCGAGACCCTGGCCGAGCAACGTCCGTCCCGCATTTCCGGCGGACAGCGCCAGCGGGTGGCCCTGGCCCGGGCCCTGGCCGGTGAGCCGGCCGCGTTGCTCCTGGACGAACCCTTTTCCGCCCTGGACATTCCCCTGCGCCAGAAGGTGCGGGCCGAGCTGGCCGGCATCCTTTCCCGCCTGGACATCCCGCTGGTCATGGTCACCCACGACCCGGCCGACGTGGCCTTTTTCGGCGGCGACGTGGTGCGCTACGGCGAGGGGCGCGTGCTGGACATGCACTCGGCCGAGGTCATGCGCCGCTCCATGGTCAAGGTGGCCTGACCGACGCCGCGCCGCGCTGCGGGCGCGACTGGCCGATCCGCCCGCCGCTGCCGACATTGACGCTCCCCCCGGGCAGGCGTAGCAGATGGAAAAAATCCCAAGCGAGTTGCCGATGCCCCTTGCCGCCGACTGGACGAACGTGCCGCTGACCGCCGCCAACCTGGACACCGTCCTGGCCGTGACGGCCGAGGCCAGCTATCGCGACAATGCCGATTTGATCTCCGGCCTGGAATCGGCCGGATTCATCCAGCTCGACCTGGAGGGCGACGGCAATGGGACGTTCGCGGCCGCCAACGCCGCCTTCGATTCCTGGATCACCGTGGCAAATGGCGCGCCGGCCGCGATCATCGCCTTTCGCGGCACCGACGACATCAATTACAATACGGACGGACTCTCCGCCTACCAGGCCAGCGCCGACGCCGCCTATTGGCTCGACACCACCGGCTATTACAACCTGCTTGACGCCGGCGTCTCCGCCTTCGACGCCGCGGCTTCCGCCCTGGGCGTCAGCCAGGTCTACGTCACCGGCCACAGCCTCGGCGGCGCGGCCGCCCAGGCCTACATGAGCGAGCATGCCGACGACGCCGACACCCGCTACGCCGCCGTGGTGTTCGGCTCGCTCGGCCTGTCCGGCGACGGCGGCCCCTTTAGCGCCGACGCCCGGATCACGGCCCTGACCGATCCCTCGGATTTCTCCAGCCAGCTCGGGACGCAGACCGCCGGCCTGACCATCAGCTTCAGCCAGGGCGAGTCGGGCCTGACGACAGGCCTCGACCTGTCGGCCCTTATAAGCGACCCGGCCTCCTTCCTGGACAGCCATTCCATCAGCCTGTTCGCCCAGGCGGCCAATGACTACGATCTCGCCAAAGCTGGTCTCGGGGCCACGGACCAAACCACGTTCTTCACGTCCACCGTCGCGGTCGGCGGCCTGAATCTGACCGTATCCCCGGCCTAGTGTCGTGCCTCTTGGCGGCCTGGGCACAGGGCGCCCGTTTAACCTCCTGACCCAACCGGACTAGCTCGCTTGGCTTGGCCCTTCCTTGGGCTTGCGGCCAAATCCGATGGCGTCCACCGGGCAGCTGTCCAGACAGTCGCCGCAATTGGTGCAGTTGGCTTCCTCCGGCCGGGTGGCCAGTTCGCAGACCTTGGCGCATTTGCCGCAGCCGTTGCAGGCCGAGGTCTTAAAGATCTTGAAAAGCGACGCGCCCTTGGTAAGCTCCAACGCCCCGCCCAGGGGACAGGCAAACCGGCACCAGGCCCCGGCCAAGACCAGCCCCAGGGCCAGAAAGCCCAGGACCACGGCCGAGCGCACGAGCCACAGCAGGCTTGCGTGCTCGAAGGTCAGGGCGGCGGCCTGGAAAAAAGCCCCCACCCGGATGGGCACGTCGGCCCGGGGCTGGCCCAGCACGTAGAAGACGTACAGGCAGACAGCCAGGGCCAGGTATTTTCCGGCCCCGGCCAGCCGGGTAAGCCGTGGCCCCATGGCCCGGCCAAGGGGGGCGAGCCGGCCGAGCAGGCCGACGGCCAGTCCGCCCGGACAGGCCCAGCCGCAAAAGGCCCGGCCGAAAAGGATCGCGCTGGCCGGCAAGGCCAGCCAGAAGCCCCAGTACAGGGGCACGATCCGGCCGTAGCAGGTGATGACCGGACAGTTCTGGCAACTGACGAAGGGCACCACGAAGGGGCAGCGCAGCACGCCGTAGAGCGACCATTGGCCAAGGACCGCCGCGCCGAGCGCCTGGACGCCCCGGCGCAGCAACTTGAGCCGACCGGCGACGCCTGCTTTCACCGCAACGCGCTCAGACATCGTGCACCCCGTATTTTTCCACAAGGTTGCGCCCCTTGTCCGAAAGCGCCGGCACAAAGCCCATGCGCTCGAACCGGGCCTGTCCGGCCGGCGAAAGCAGATGGGCGGCGTAGGCCTCGGCCAGGGGACGGTTCCTGGCGGCGGCCATGACGCCCACGGTAAAGGTCATGGGCGGCGGCGGGAAAAGCCCGTCGTCGATGGGGACCACCTCCATGCGGCCGGCAAAGGCCGGCAGGCGCGTGACCCGCAGCTCCACGATGGAAACGTCGCCGCGCCCGGACACGATATCGTCCATGGTGCGCTGCACGCAGCTGCCCAGGACCACGGCGTTTTTTTTCGCCGCGTCCAGAATGCCGGCTTTTTCGAGAATCTTGAGCGCCGCCGCGCCACCCGGCGGCGAAGCCTCGGGCGCCAGCACCAC
>JBKICS010000340.1:0-7781 GCA_046567015.1 Acidobacteriota bacterium
GTGCCGATGTCCCGCATGCATGGATTTTCCGTCCTTCGCGACGAAACCCTCGACGAATACGCCGCCCGGGCGATCCTCTACCGCCACGACCGCACCGGAGCCCAGCTCCTCTCCCTGGCCCTCGACGACACCAACAAGGTGTTCGGCGCGGCCTTCCGCACCCCGCCGGCGTGTTCCACCGGCGTGCCCCATATCCTCGAACATTCCGTTCTGTGCGGTTCGCGCAAATACCCGGTCAAGGAACCCTTCGTGGAGCTTTTAAAGGGGTCGCTCAACACCTTCCTCAACGCTTTCACCTACCCGGACAAGACCTGCTATCCCGTGGCCTCGACCAATCTCCGGGATTTCTACAACCTCGTTGACGTCTACCTCGACGCCGTGTTCTATCCGCGCATCCCCAAGGCCGTCTTCCTCCAGGAGGGCTGGCATTTCGAGTGGAACGCTGCCGAGGAACTCATTCGCAGCGGCGTGGTCTTCAATGAAATGAAGGGCGTCTACTCTTCGCCCGATTCCGTGCTCGGCGAATTCTCCCAGCGCCTGCTCTTTCCCGACACCACCTACGGCGTGGATTCCGGCGGCGACCCCCGGGTCATCCCGCAGCTCACCTACGAAGCCTTCAAGGCCTTCCACGACGACTATTACCATCCGTCCAACGGCCGGTTCTTTTTTTCCGGCGACGACGACCCCGAGGAACGTCTGCGCCTGCTCGACGCCTACTTCACCGGTTTCGACGCCCGGCCCCCGGCCCCGGGCGTGACCCGGCAGCAGCCCTTCGCCGCGCCCAAAACGGCCGAGATGCCCTATGCCGCCGCCCCGGGCCAGGCCGAACGGGCCTTTGTCACGGTCAACTGGCTTTTGCCCGACACCAGCGACCAGGATATGGTCCTGGTTTTCGACGTGCTCGAACACGTGCTCATCGGCTTGCCGTCCTCGCCCCTGCGCAAGGCCCTGCTCGACAGCGGCCTGGGCGAGGATCTGGCCGGCGGCGGCCTGGAAAGCGAGCTGCGCCAGATGTTTTTCTCGGTGGGCTTAAAAGGCATCAAGCCCGGGGCCTCGGCCGCGGTGGAGCAGCTCATTCGCGACACCCTGACCCGCCTGGCCGCCGAGGGCCTGCCGGCCGACGCCGTGGAAGCCGGGGTCAACGCCCTGGAATTCTCCCTGCGGGAAAACAACACCGGTTCGTTTCCGCGCGGGCTGTCCCTGATGCTGCGTTCCCTGACCACCTGGCTGCACGACGGCGATCCGCTGACCCCGTTGCGTTTTTCCGGGCCGCTTGGCCGGCTCAAGGCCCGTCTGGCCGCCGGCGAGCGGGTGTTGGAAGAGGCGCTCGCCCTGTGGTTCCTGGACAATCCCCACCGGGTGACCCTGACCCTGGCCCCGGACACCGAGCTCGACGCCAGGCGCCTGGCCGAGGAAAAGGCCGAGCTGGCCGCCGTGGCCGCCGGCCTGGATGCTGCCGGCCGGGCCGCCATCGCCGCCGATCTTGAGGTGTTGCGCCAGTTCCAGGACACCCCGGATAGCCCGGAGGATCTGGCCCGTATCCCGAGCCTGGCCCTGGCCGACCTGCCCCGGGCCGAGATGCCCATTCCCCAGCGGGCCGACCGGGCCGCGGATGTGGAACTGCTGCTCCATCCCCTGGAAACCTCGGGCATCGCCTATCTCGATCTGGCCTTTCCCCTGGCCGGCGTGCCGGACGGCCTTGTGCCGCTGGTGCCGCTTTTCGGCCGGGCCCTGCTGGAACTGGGCACCGAGCGGTTCGACGCCGTGACACTCACCCGGCGCATCGCCGCCAAGACCGGCGGCATTTCCCGGGAGGCGCTCGTATCCGGCGTTTTCGGCGGCGGAGTCGACGACCTGGCCGCAAGGCTGGTCCTGCGGGGCAAGGCCACGGTGGACAAGATGCCGGAGCTTTTTGAAATCCTGAAGGAAATCATCGAGAAAACGGATTTCGGCAACCGCGAGCGCTTTACACAAATGGCCGTGGAGTCCAAATCGCGCCTGGAGCGGCGGCTGGCGCCGGCCGGCCATGCCACGGCCGGCTCAAGGCTGCGGGCCCGCTACACCCTGGCCGGGGCCACGGGCGAACGGCTTCGCGGCGTGTCCCAGCTCACGTTTTTGCGCGAACTGACCGCCCGCCTCATCGACGATTACGACGGCGTGCGCCGCGACCTGGAAACCCTGCGCGAACTGGTCCTGACCCGGGCCGGGGCCATTGCCGGGCTCACCGTGTCCGAGCGCGACCTACCCGGGGTGGAGAAGTCCCTGGCCGCCTTCCTGGCCGGGCTGCCCGCCGTTTCTCCCGCGCCGGCCGCCTGGTCGCGCCTGGACCTGCCGGCGGCCGAGGGCATCGCCATTCCGGCCCAGGTCCATTACGTGGGCCTGGGGCTCGACCTGACCAAAACCGGCTGGGTCTTTGACGGGGCCGATCTGGTGGCCAGCCGCTATCTGCGCATGGCCTATCTGTGGGACCGGGTGCGGGTGCGCGGCGGGGCCTACGGCGCGTTTTGCTCGCTGGACCGCATCGCCGGCCAGGCCGTCTTCGTTTCCTACCGTGACCCCAACACCCAGGCCACCCTCGACGTCTTCCGCCAGGCCGGGCGCTATCTGATGGAAGCGCAGCTCTCGGAGGCGGAAATGACCCGCGCCGTCATCGGGGCCATCGGCGACATCGACGCCCACCTGCTGCCCGACGCCAAGGGCCACGTGGCCCTGGCGCGGCGGCTGACCGGCGACACGGCGGAAATCCGGGCGGCCATGCGCCAGCAGGTGCTCGGCGCGAGCCTGGCCCGGTTCCGCCAGTTCGGCGAGGCCCTGGACGCGGCGGCCAAGGACGCCTCGGTGGTGGTCCTTGGCCCGACCCCGTCCCTGGACGCCCTGGGGGCGGCCGTGCCGGGGCTGGTCCGGGTGGATATCTTATAGGATCGGTGGCGACGGCCGGTCGGGCCTTTGGACCGACGCCGACCCGCGACCGTGCATCGGCCGCGACAACAAGAGCCGGGCGGACACGTTCCGCCCGGCTCTTGGCAGCGGCTGTCGTCGCTGTTGCGGTCTAGTAGCGGGTGCTCAGATAGCGGGCGTCCATCCAGCCGGTGGCTCCGGTTTCCGGCAACGTCACGTTCGCCCAGCCGTCGCGGTATTCGTACACCCGCACGGGTTGCCCCCGGTAGGCCACGGTGCGCACGTCGCAGCTCACGGCCGGACAGCTGCGTACATAAACGGATTCGACGCTGACCCGCCGCAGATACCCGGACGGCGGCGGCGGAGTCAGGTCGATGGAGACGGCGCAACCGGCCAGAAAGGCGGCAAGCAGCAGGCATACGGCGCATACGGGCAGCAGGCGGTTATTCATGGAGTGCTCCTGGTGCGAAATAGTATGGAAATTGAATGAAATGTGCCCAATGCCGGATGAAAAGTCCAGGACTCCCTTGACAATTCTTGCGGGATGGGAGCATGGCCGCCGTATGGAACTGACCGTTCTTGTCGACAACAACACGCTTATCGACCGCTACATGCTGGGCGAGCCGGCCTTGTCCCTGTATATGGAGGAAGCCGGGCAGCGGGTGCTGTTCGATTGCGGCTATTCCGACGTGGCCCTGCGCAACGCCGGCCGGCTCGCCCTCGACCTGGCCGATCTGGACGTGGTGGCCCTGTCCCACGGGCACCATGACCATACCTGGGGCCTTGCGCCCCTGGTCGCCCGTCTGGCCGAGTCCGCCGCCGACGGCGACTACCGCCCCCTGCCCCAACTGGTGGCCCATCCCGAGGCCCTGGCCAGACGCCGCCTCGGCCCCGGCCAGCCCCTCGGCTCGCTGCTCGACCGGGACACCCTGGCCCAGAGCTTTGCCCTGACCCTGTCCCGGGAACCCGTGCCCCTGACCGACCGGCTGCTCTTTCTGGGCGAGATCCCGCGCCTGCTCCCCTTCGAGGCCGCCGAGCCCATCGGCCAGCGCGACGGTCCGGACGGCCCCGTGCCCGACGATCTGCCCGACGACACCGCCTTGGCGTTTAGCTCCCTCAAGGGGCTGGTCATCATTACCGGCTGTTCCCACGCCGGCATTTGCAACATCATCGCCTACGCCCGCGATCTGACCGGCGAGCCCCGGGTGGCCGCGGTCATCGGCGGGCTGCACCTGCTCCAACCCGATCCGGAACGTTTCGCCGCCACCGCCGACTACCTGCGCGGGGTGGGCGTGGCCGACCTCTATCCCTGCCACTGCACGAGCCTGGCCGCCAAGCTGGCCCTGTCCCAGGCCGCGCCGGTCCACGACGTCGGCTCGGGCCTTCGCCTCTCCTTCGCCTGATTCCTCCCTGCGTTGCCCAAGCGCGCCGTTTTGCTTATATTCTCGCCAACCGGCCAGCGCTTTCGCCGGTCCAAGGAGAATCCCATGCGGGACGCCATGCCCTTCCGTCACGATGTTTCACGCCTCACCGACCACGACATCTACCTGTTTAAGCAGGGCAATCATTTCGATCTGCCGGACAAGCTCGGCTCGGCGCTTATGACCGTGGACGGCGAGGCCGGAACCCATTTCGCGGTCTGGGCCCCCAACGCCAAGGCCGTGTCCGTGGTGGGCGATTTTAACGGCTGGGAACCCGAACGCCATCCCATGGCCGTGCGCCATGACGCCTCGGGCATCTACGAATGCTTCATTTCGGGCGTCGGCAAGGGCGCGCACTACAAATACCACATCACCTCGGGCGCGGCCGACTACCGCGTCGACAAGGGCGACCCCTTCGCCTTCTACTGGGAGACCTCGCCCAACACCGCCTCCATTGTCTGGGATCTCGACCATGCCTGGGGCGACGGGGAGTGGATGGCCTCGCGCAAGGAAAAAAACGGCTTCGCCTCGCCCATCTCCGTCTACGAGGTACACCTGGGCTCCTTTCGCCGCGTCCACGAGGACCGCTACCGCTCCCTGTCCTATGTGGAAATGGCCGACCGGCTCACCGAGCACGTGCTGCGGGCCGGCTTTTCCCACGTCGAGTTCCTGCCCATCATGGAGCACCCCTTTTTCGGCTCCTGGGGCTACCAGACGCTCGGGTATTTCGCCCCCACCAGCCGCTTCGGCACGCCCCAGGATTTCATGGCGCTCATCGACCGGCTGCACCAAAACGGCCTGGGCGTGGTGCTCGACTGGGTGCCCTCGCACTTTCCGGCCGACGGCCACGGCCTGTCCTATTTCGACGGCACCCACCTCTTCGAGCACGCCGATCCACGCAAGGGCTACCACCCGGACTGGAACTGCTACATCTTCAACACCGGCCGCTTCGAGGTCCGGGCCTTTCTCATTTCCAGCGCCCTGTTCTGGCTCAAGCACTACCATGTGGACGCCCTGCGCGTGGACGCCGTGGCCTCCATGCTCTACCTCGACTACTCCCGCCGCGAAGTTCTTGCGCCGCTTAAACGAAATGACCTACACCCGCTTTCCGGACACCGAGACCATCGCCGAGGAATCCACCTCCTGGCCCATGGTGTCGCGGCCGCCCTATCTTGGGGGCCTGGGGTTCGGCATGAAGTGGAACATGGGCTGGATGCACGACACACTCGCCTATTTTTCCCGCGACCCGATCTTTCGCAAATACCACCACGGCCAGCTCACCTTCGGCATCTGGTACGCCTTCACCGAGAACTTCGTCCTGGCTCTGTCCCACGACGAAGTAGTCTACGGCAAAGGCAGCCTCCTCTCCAAGATGCCCGGCGACGACTGGCGGCGCTTTGCCAACCTGCGCCTGCTCTACGGCTTCATGTTCGGCCATCCGGGCAAGAAGCTGCTCTTTATGGGCGGGGAATTCGGCCAATGGCAGGAATGGAACCACGACGCCGAACTGCAATGGGAGCTGCTCGACTCCCCGCCGCATCAGGGCATCCTGCAATGGGTGGGCGACCTAAACCGCCTGTATCGGGCCGAACCGGCCCTGTACGAACGCGACTTCAAGGCCGAGGGCTTCGAGTGGATCGATTACCGCGACGCCGAGGCAAGCGTGCTCGCCTTTCTGCGACGCGGCAAGGACCCCGGGGACATGGTGCTCGTGGTGCTCAATTTCACCCCCGTGCCCCGGGAGAACTACCGCGTGGGCGTGCCCGTCCCCGGGCTGTGGCGGGAGCTGCTCAACAGCGACGCCCGCCTCTACGGCGGCTCGGGATTGGGCAATGCCGGCGCGGTCATGGCCGAGAACATCGAGAGTTTTGAGCGGCCCTATTCCCTGACGCTGACCCTGCCGCCGCTGGGGGCGGTGTTTTTGAAGCCCGCCTAGACACCGGGGCGCTGCCCCGGACCCCGCTGGGGCGCTGCCCCAGGCCCCGCCGGGACGCTGTCCCGGACCCTGCAAGGGCGCTGCCCTTGACCCGCCGGGGGGATGATCCCCCCGGACCCCCGGACAGGGGGGCGGCGCGTTTGGAAACGCGACTGTCCGGGGCGTGTGCTGCCGTCCGTCGCGTGGGCGCGCTAGGCGATGACGGCCTCGATGAGATGCGGGCCGGGCTGGCCCAGGGCGGCGGCGAAGGCGGCGGCGAACTCCTGCGTCGTTTGCGCCCGCACGGCCGAAACGCCCATGCCCTCGGCCAGCTTGACCCAGTCGAGGGCCGGGTCGTGCAGGTCGAGCAGGGACCGGGCCCGATCGCCCCCGGACGCCGCCTGGACCAGGCGCAATTCCTGATTGAGCACCGCGTACGACCGGTTGGCGTAGATCACGTTGATCACGTCGAGCCGTTCCCTGGCCTGGGTCCACAGCGCCTGCAAGGTGTACATGGCGCTGCCGTCGCCCTCCAGGCAGACGACCTTGCGGTCCGGCGCGGCAATGGCCGCGCCCGTGGCCAGGGGCAGGCCGTCGCCGATGGAGCCGCCGGTGATGGGAATGACGTCGTGGGCCGCCGCCGTGGCCAGCAGCCCGGCGTAAGGAAGCGTGGAGGTGATCCCCTCGTCGGCCACGATGGCGTTTTCCGGCAGCAGGGCGGCCACGGTGCGCATGACCCCTTCCGCCGTCAGCGGGCCGTTTGGCGGCAGGGCGGGCGGGGCAAAGGGCGCGAGGTGGCCGCTTGCCGGCGCGTCCAAGGCCTCGGCCAGGGCGGCCAGGGCGGCGTTGCCGTCCTCGTGGGGATGGGACAGGGTCGAAATGGAGCAAGTCGGCGGCGTCAGCCAGCTCTCCTGGTCGGGATAGGCGAAAAAGGACACCGGCGGTTCGGCCCCGACCAGCAGCAACTGCTCGAATTCGCCCAGGCGGCGCAATATGGACGCGCCGCGATAGGGCAGGATTTCGACCACCGGCGACCCGGCCCCGGAGCGCAGGCGCGGGGGGAAGGTGTCGCAAAAAAGCCTGGCCCCGGTCGCGGCGGCGATCCGCCCGGCGACCTGGAGCCCCTGGCCGTGGAGCACGGGTCCGCGCAGGAGGATCGCGGTTTTCTTGCCGCTCCCCAGAACCTTGGCCGCCGCGTCCACGGCCCGGTCGCTGACCGGCGCGGCCGGGGGGACGTCGAGCCGGGGCGCGGGACGCTCCGCCGCCGTCCAGGCCGTGTCGGCGGGCAGGATCAGGGTGGCGACCCGGCCCGGGGCCAGCCTGGCGGCCTGCACCGCGCGGGCGGCGTCGGCCGCCACCGATCGGGCGCTGCGCGACCGGCAGACCCAATGGGAAATGGCTTCGGCGAACCCCTTGACGTTGGAATTGAGCGGCGCGTTGAAGCGTTCATGGTAGGTGGCGTGGTCGCCGACGATGTTCACCATGGGGGTTTGCGCCCGGCGGGCGTTGTGCAGGTTGGCCAGGCCGTTGGCGAAGCCCGGGCCCAG
>JBKICS010000341.1:0-4646 GCA_046567015.1 Acidobacteriota bacterium
CCTTGGCCGGGCTGGTGAACTGGGTCAGGCGGATGTCCTGGATCTCCCCGGTCACCGGCGTCTGGCTGAGGACCGTGCCGGCGGAAGTGGCCGCGTCGATGCGATCCTGGTCCACCTTCCAGCCCTGGACGGCCAGGCCCTGGGGGCTGACCAGATAGCCGTCGGAATCGAAGCTGAAGTCGCCGGCCCGGGTGTAGTAGTTGGTGGTGTTGCCGGTATTGAGCATCTTGCCGTTGGACCCGATCTGGCTCTTCTGCTTGACCATGAAGAAGCCGTTGCCGCTGATCGCCATGTCCAGGTTGTTGCTGGTGGTCTCAAGGCCCCCCTGGGAATAGTCCGACATGACCGTGCCCACGCGCACACCCCGGCCGATCTGCTTGACGCCGGCGGCGGTGCCGATGTCGGCGCTCATGAGATCCATGAAATCGATGCGGGCGCCCTTGAAACCGACGGTATTGACGTTGGCCAGGTTGTTGCCGATGGTGCTCATCTTCGTCGAGTTCGCCAAAAGTCCTGAAACACCGGACCACATGGACGTTCCTAATCCGACTCCCATAACGACCTCCTCTTTATGCTGCCTTGCGCGCCCGGTTAGTTGGTGCTGGCGCTCGACGAATCAATGACGTTGGTGATGTCGGTGAAGGCCACGTTGCGGCCGTTGCCGATATCGAGATAGTAGGTTCCGTTTTGTTGCGTGATGCCGGTGACGGTGCCGGTCATGGTGGAGCTGACCTTCATGACCTCGCCGTTGGCGTTGGTGGCGGTCACGGCCACCTGGTACTGCCCGTCGCTCATGGCGGTGCCGTCGAAGTTCTGGCCGTCCCAGGTGAATTCCACGCTGCCGGCCTTCGAGGCTCCGAGATCCACGGTGCGCACGATGTTGCCGCTGCTGTCCAGGACGTTGACCAGACAGGTGGAGGCGTCATCGGGCAGGGTGAAGCTCACGGCGCTGGCCTTTCCTTCGCTCAGGCTGACGGCGGTGCCGTTGGCCTCGATGGTCTTGCCGATAAAATTGACCGCGCCAAGCAGTTGCTGCTCCTGGCCGATGGTGGACAGCTTCTCGATGCCGGTGTTGATCTCGGTGAGCTGCTCGACGCTGGAAAACTGCGCCAATTCCGCCACGAATTCCTTGTCGTCCATGGGGCTCAAGGGATCCTGGTACTGCAACTGGGTCACGAGCAGCTGCAGGAAGGCGTCCATGCCAAGCTTCGAGGTGCCCGAGCCGGAAGAGGTGGAGCTGGCGGTGCTGCTCGATGTGGAGGCAAGAAGACTGCTGACGTAACTCATGGCCTACTCCATTCTCAGGCAAAAAGGTCCAGCCCGGCGGCGCGGGCGGTCATGGCCCCGGGGATGATTGACATGTTGTCGCTGCCCGTTCCGGCGGCTTCCCGAGCCAGGCGCGCCGTGGTGCGCATGCGGTCCATGGCCGCGCGTTGCTCGCGGGCTTCATTGTGGCGCTCTGGGCTGTCCCAGGCGGCCTGATTGTCCTGGGCCAGGCCCGTCTGGACATCGAGCTTGCTCACCTTGAACCCCTGGTCTTCCAGGTGCTGCTTGATCTTGGCCGCCTGCTCCTGGAGCACGGCGGCCGCGTCGGCGTTGTCGGCGGTAATGACGGCGCGGACTTCCTTGTCCTTGACGGACAGCGTCACCTGTAGCGGACCGAGTTCCTCGGGGTTCAGCTTGACGGTGAGCTGCTTGGCTTCCTGCCCGATGTTCTTAAGAATGCCGGTCTCGACCTGCCTGGCGATCCGGGCGGCCAGGGCGGGATCGTACGTCTTGGCCTGCTGGCCTGTGGCCGAGGTCTTGACCGCGTCCATGGCGGCCGTGGTCGAGGCGACGTCGCCGACCTGGGCGGTCCCGGCCTTGCCGCCGAAGCGGGCCTTGCCCAGGAACTCGGCCAATGAGCCGTCGTGGCTGTCCTGGCCGCCCTGCCCAAACAGGTTGTTGCCGGCCGCGCCCTGTTGCCCGCCGAAGAGATTCGCGGCCTGGGCCGCAGTGCCCGCCGTCACGGCGGAAGCGGTCTTGGCCCCGCCCTGGAGGGCGGCTTCGGACGGGGACGGCTGTTGTGCCGTGGCCGACTCGCCGTTGGCTGCGGCCAAGGCGGCCTGTTCGGCGGCCACCGCCCCGGCCTTGCCGGTCAGTTCGGCGGTCGCGGACGAGGACACGGAGACGGCCTGCGTGACGACACCATTCTGGGCGCCCTGATTGGCCTGGGCGGTCTGTCCATTCTGCCCGGCCTTGCCCTGCTGTCCGGGCTCGGCCGCCGGCAGCGTCTGGCCGTCGGCCACGCCCTGCCCGGCCTGGGGCACGTCGGCCAGGGCGTTTAAGCCCGTAGAGCCGGAAGCGGTCTTGCCGCCCTCCTCGTTGCTCATGGCCACGATCTGGCCGGCCTTGCGGGCCACGTCGTCCTGGTGCAGATCGGAATTGCGCTTGTCGGTTTCCCGCTGCCAGGCATTGGCCAGCACGCCGGACGAGGCCTGGCGGAATTCGGCCATCGCCTGGTTTTCCTTGCCGATCTGGGCCAGCAGTTCGTTTTTTACCAGTCCCAGGGCGGTGACGATGCCCTGGCCGGACAGGCCGGCTTCGGCCCCGGACTGATTGAACAGGGCGGCCAGGCGGGATTGGCCCTCGTCGGAAAGATTCATGGCCCGGCCGAGCGTGGTCAGCTCCGAGGCGGCCAAGTGGAAGGATTCGTCGCCGGAAAGTTCGTCCAGCCGGGTGTTGATGGAAGTCCACACGGACTGGGTTTCGCCCTTGGACAGGGCGTCGATCATCTGCTGGGACTGTTCGGTGGTGAAGCCGAGCTTGCCGAAAAGGCCGAGCAGCTGGGACTGGTCGTTGGTGCTGACGGTCTTGGTTTCGGACGTATCCGTGGTGGCCACCTTCTTTTCCACCCGGCCCAGCAAGTCGCCCCAGGTCATGCTCTGGCCGTCGCCGGCCTCGTCTTCCAGGGCGCTCACTTCGTCGTCGCTAAAGCCCTGCTTCTTGAGGTCGTCGTGCAGGGCGGCAATATCTTCCCGGGTCACGGGCAGGGCCATGAGATCCTGCTCGCTCGGTGCGGCGGCGGCGGCGACAGGGCTGACGTCCGAGCCGGTCGTGGATTCGATCGGGGCGACGGAGGAGGAGGCAGCGGCGGAGGAGGAGGCGCGGGCGCTGTCGAGAATGCTGGCGAAAAGCGCCGATTGCCGGCTGGCCAGCCCGGCCCCGCCGGACAGACCGGCGTCGGTGGCGGCACTTTGTGCGCGACTGGCGAGTTGTGGAAGAATTTGCATACCGGGCCTCCTGCGCCCGATATCTTCAAGACCCGTTCCAAACAAAAAAGACACGTCCTGGCAGGCAGTTGCCAAAACATGTCAAAACGGCAGGGTAGTTTTTTCCGGTTGGTCAGCCGGCAAAGAGCCCGGCCGCCCGCGAAAGGAGGGAAAGGCAGGCCAGACGCGAGGCCCGATCGCCGTCGCTGTTTTGCAGCAAGCGCTCGAAGTAGCCGGCCAGGGGACGCACCCCCGGGGCAAAGGCGTCGGCAAAGGAGGCGTCGGGCACCCGCCCCCGGCGCAGGTCGCACCCGATGCCGCCGCCCAGGCGGACCAGCCCCCGGGCCAGGGCGGCGTGCAAGGCCGGCTGGCCCGCCGCCAGGGCGGCCGCCGCCGCCCGGGGGAGCGCCTCGTCCCACAAGCCGAAGAAATGGCCGAAGGCCGCCCGCCAGAATTCGCCCACCAGCTCCCGGCCATCCGGCCCGGCGCAGTCCCCGCCCGGCCGGCTCAAGGGCGCAAGCCGGCGCAGGCCATAGCCGTCCATGACCGTCTGCAGCAGCTCGTACCCCGGGATGCGCGCCCCGGCCAGCCGCTCGTCCTCGCCCCGGGCCAGCCGCGCCGCCACGTAGGCCACCCGGACCGGGTCGAGCCGGTCCCGGCACACGGGGGCCAGGCGGTCGCAGGCCCAGCAGCCCCGGCAGGACGAACGCGGGCGCAACACGAAATGGCCGGGCTGGTAGGGGCCGGTCTCGTGGGCGCTCACCGGCCCCACCGACAAATTGAGCACCCGCCAGCCGGTCCAGGCGGCCAGATGCATGGGCCCGGTGTCCGGGGTCACGAGCAGGTCCATCTCCTGGCCAAGAAGCGCCAGTTCCTTAAGGCCCAACTTGCCGCAGAAATTGGCCACGGGAATGCGGGCCAGCCGGGCCGCTTCGGCCCCAAGACCCACCTCGCCCGGACCGCCGAGCAGCACCGGGGTCAGCCCCCGGCGGGCCAGCTCCCGGGCAAGCCCGGCGTAAAAGGCCGGTCCGGGATGCTTTTCCGGCTGGCTGGCCCCGACGAACAGGCCCACCGTGCGCCGCCCCGGCCCGCCCCGGCGCGGGGCCGGCCAGGTCGTTTTGGCAATGAGCCCGGCCGGCACGGCGTCCAGGGCGCCCAGTTCCGCCCAGTGGTAGCGGCTGTGGCGATTGAGCTGCACCACCGAGGCCCGGTAAAGCTGCCAGTCGCCGCGCACCCGGATGCTGCCGTCAGGGTCGGCCACCGGCCCCAGGCGCGTTTGCGCCGGGATCTCCCCGGCCAGCCGGGCCGCCTCGGGCCGGATGCCCAGGTTGACGACCAGGCTGTGCTCCCGGCCGCCAAGGCGTGCGCGGGCCTGCTCCAGGGAAACGTACTCCG
>JBKICS010000342.1:0-7646 GCA_046567015.1 Acidobacteriota bacterium
GACGGCAGAAAAAGCGCTGCTCGGGCATGACGGCCGTGGCCAGGCCGGAACTGATGTGCTCCCCGGCGGCCCCCAGGACATGGGCGGCGGCGGCGGCGGCCAGGATGTTCTCGGCGAAGTGCCCGCCGGTGAGTGGTGTCACGACGTCCAGTTCCAGGTCGCGCAGCTTGAGGAAAAAGCGGCCGCGCCCCTCGGAGATGGCCCCCAGGTACTTGGCCCGGTACGGGGCCGGGCCGCCCTTGGTGGACAGGGCGACGACGTCCGGGCGCACGGCCTTGGCCGCGGCCCAGAGTTCGGGATAATCCATGGAGGCCAGCGCCGTGCCGCCGGGGCGAAGGGCCTTGAAGAGCTTGGTCTTTTCCACGGCCACCCCGGCCACATCGCCCAGGGCCTCGAGGTGGGCCGGGCCGACGTTGTGGATGACGGCCACGTCGGGCTCGGCAATGGCGGCGAGCGGCTCCATCTCGCCCGGGGCCGAGATGCCAAGCTCCATGACCCAGGTCAGGTCGGCCTCGCCGGCTTCCAGCATGGACAGGGGCAGGCCGATATTATTGTTGAAATTCTTGTAGTTCTTGGCGGTCGGCCCCATCTTGGACAGGATGGAGGCGGTCAACTCCTTGACCGTGGTCTTGCCGGCCGAGCCGGACACGGCCACGAGCCTGGCCCCGACCCGCTCGCGCCAGGATCGGGCCAGCTTGCCGAGCGCCGCCACGGTGTCGCGCACCAAAAGGACGGGCGTGCCCTCGGGCAGCCCGACCAGGGGACGGTCGGCCAAAACGGCGGCCGCGCCCTTGGCCACGGCCTCGGCGGCGAAATTGTGGCCGTCCAGGCGCGCGCCGGGAATGCAGACGAACAGGCACCCGGGCGATACGGCCCGGCTGTCGATGCGCACGGCCTCGATGACGGGATTGCCCCGTTCGCCCACGTCGCCCACGGCCCCGGTGGCCGCCAGGAGTTCTGACAGGGTCATGCGCATCCGGTAAGCTCCCTGACCACGGCGGCGTCGGAAAACGGGTGCTTCACGTCGCCGATCTGCTGATAGGTTTCGTGTCCCTTGCCGGCGATGACCAGCACGTCCTCGGGCCGCATTTCCGACAGGGCCAGTTCGATGGCCCGCCGCCGATCCGGTTCGAGAACGACCCGGTGCGCCTTTTTGAGCCCCGGTTTGGCGTCGTCCATGATGGCCAGCGGATCTTCGTGGCGGGGGTTGTCCGAGGTGAGCACGGCCACGTCGGCGTACCGGGCCACGGCCGCGCCCATGAGCGGCCGCTTGGTGCGGTCGCGGTCGCCGCCGCAGCCGAAAACCACGAACAGCCGGCCGGCGGTGAATTCACGAGCGGCGCTCAGCACGTTTTCCAGGGCGTCGGGGGTGTGGGCGTAATCCACGAGCACCATGCGCCCGGCCGGATTGGGTATGCGTTCCAGGCGTCCGGGCGCGCCGTGGAAATCGGCCAGGGAGGACAGCGCCTCCGTCGGCAGGCCAAGGGTCAAGGCGGCCCCGAAAGCGGCCAGGATGTTAGAGGCGTTGTGGCGTCCGGGCATGGGCGAGGCGATGGCGTAGGAGTCCTCGCCAAACGTCGCGCCGATGATCAGCCCGTCGCGGCCGGCGTGCCCGGCGTGCTCGACGCCGCCGGCAAGCAGCCGCGAAAAGCCGCTCGGCGGCAGGGTCAGCCCATAGCCGATGGCGGTTGGGAATTCCCGCAACAGTTTGAGGCCGTAGGGATCGTCGAAATTGAGCACCGCGTTTTCCGGCCGGGTGAGATAGCGGCGAAAGAGCTTGGCCTTGGCCTCGAAATAGGCGGCCATGTCCTTGTGGTAGTCCAGATGATCCTGGGTCAGGTTGGTAAAGACGGCGGCGGCGAAGGAGAGCCCGGCGAGGCGGTCCTGGTCCAGGGCGTGGGACGAGGCTTCCATGACGGCCAGGTCGCAGCCGGCAGCGGCCATGGCGGCCAGGGACTCGTGGATGGTCAGACAGTCGGGGGTGGTGAGGCTGGCATCGCGGGACACCCCGGGCCAGCGGTAGGCCACCGTGCCGAGCACGCCGACCTTGCGCCCGGCGGCGGTGGCCAGGCGTTCGATGAGATAGGCCACGGTCGTCTTGCCGTTGGTGCCGGTGACGGCGACCACGGGCATGGCCATGGACTCGGTGCCGTAACGGGCCCCGGCCAATGCGCCCAGGGCGGCCTTGGCGTCGGCAACGGTCACCAGCCGGGCCGAAGCATCGGCCGGCAGGGGCGCGCCCGGTTGGGCCACGACGAAGGCCGCGCCCCGGGCCAGGGCGTCGGCAATGAACCGGCTGCCGTCTTCCCGGGAGCCGGCGGCGGCCACGAACACGCCCCCGGGCGCGACCTTGCCGGAATGGGCGGCCACGTCCACGCCCCCCCGTCGTACGGCGTCCAGGAGCTCCAAAAATTGCGGTGCGGCACTGTGCTTCATATGCGTCGTCTCGCCCATGGTCAGGACGGCCTGGCCAGCCAGAGCACGAATTCCGGTTGTTTGTCGCCCGGCCAGGGCGCGCCTGGAGCCGGACTCTGCTTGGACACCACCAGCCCCTGCCCTTCCAGTCGCGGCACGATGCCCTTGCCGGCCAGGATCTCCATGGCCCGGCGCAGGGGCATGCCCGAGAAATCCGGCACCGCATGGACCTCCACGGCCTCGGCCGTGGGCGACTTGGACTGGGCGATGGCCAGGATGTCCTTGTCCGCCTTGGACGGGACCAGGGCGGCGACCGGCGTCGCGGCCGCCGCGGTTGCGGGAGCCGCTGCCCCGGACTCGGCCGGAGCCTTGGCCAACTGCACGGTCTCGGGCATGCGCCCGAGGTAGGACAGCATGCGCAGGGTCACGTCGCGCACGGCCGGCGCCGCGACCACGCCGCCGTAGTGACTTGGCTCGGGTTCGTCAACCATGACCATGACGATATACTCCGGTCCGAGGGCCGGCACGAAGGATACGTAGGAGCCGAGGTACTTGTTGCCGTAGCCGCCGCCGGCGCCGGCTTTCTGGGCGGTGCCGGTCTTGCCGCCGGTGTCCAGGCCCGCGATCTGGGCCGAGCGCCCGGTGCCGTGCTCCTCGTGGACGACCTCGCGCATGATGCGCTGCACGGTGCGGGCCACATCGGCGTCAAAGACCCGGAAGGGCTGGCGCGGCGCGGCGGCATCGTCGGGATCGGCCACGAGTTTGAGCGGCTTGTAGACGCCGTCGTTGGCCAGGATCAGGAAGGCCTGGGCCAGTTGCACCGGGGTGACGGCCACGCCCTGGCCGAAGGAAGCGGTGGCCAGATCCAGGATGGACCAGGCCTTGAGCGGCCGCAGCAGGCCCTTGCCTTCGCCGGAGATGGGCAGCCCCGTGGGCCGTCCGAAGCCGAGTTTCTGAAAATAGGCGTGCAGGCGCGGCGAACCGAGCTGCAAGCCGATCTTGGCCGCGCCGATGTTGCTGGAGACGCGCACGATCTGGTTGACCGGCAGCACGCCGTAGGAGTGGGTATCCTTGATGACCTTTCCGGCCAAGCCGAACTTGCCGTTTTCGCAGTTAAACGTCGTTTCCGGACGCACGACGTGCTCCTGCAGGGCGGCGGCCACGAGCAAAGGCTTCATGGTGGAGCCGGGCTCGAACACGTCCAGGGCGGCGTGGTTGCGGGCCACGCGGGGACTGATGCCCCGGCCCACGTTGGGATTGAAGAAGGGATAGTTGGCCATGGCCAGGATCTCGCCGGTGGGGACATGGACGACGAGGCAGGTGCCGGCCTTGGCGTTGTTGGTGGTGACGGCCTTTTCCAGCTCCTCCTCGGCGAAGAACTGGATCTGGGCGTCGATGGTCAGGCGCACGTCGTGGCCGTTGATCTCGGCCAGCTCGCGCCCCTGGGAATCGAAATAGTAGCGGCGGCCCGAGGCGTCGCGCTGGACCACGTACTTGGCCTGCCGGCCGGTCAGGCGGGCGTCGAAGGATTTTTCCAGACCTTCCAGGCCCAAGTCGCCCACGCCCACAAAGCCCATGAGCTGGCTGGCCAGATGTCCATTGGGATAGAATCGGCCGAATTCCTTGCTGAAATGCACTCCAGGCAGGTTGGCCTCGCGGATGCGGGCCGCCGTGCGGTCGCCGACGCGCCAGGACAGGTAGACCATGCTCGAAGGGCTTTGCAGCTTCTGCTTGACCCGCTGCTCCTTCATGCGGAGCACCTTGGCCAGGAAGGCGGCGGTCTTGTCGAGGTCGACGATTTCCTTGGGCCGCACGTACAGCCCTTCGATCTCGACGCTCTTGGCCAAAAGTCGGCCGCTGCGGTCGTAAATTTCGCCCCGTGACCCCTTGTCGACCTCCGAGGCCACGTGCTGGCGCTCGGCCTGTTGGGCCAACTGCGGTCCGAGCACGATCTGGAGGTAGGCCGCCCGCGACCACAGGGCCATCCAGGCCAAGCCCAGAAAGACCCCCACACAGGTGAGCTTGACCCGGCTCCAGTCCCGTACGGTCTTGTGTTGGCTATCCTTGGAAGATCTGCGCATGCCCGGCCCCGAAGCCTGCTACGGCCGCATCCCCGTGCGTCGCAAAAGCGTCACGCCGGGGACGTCGCCAGTTGTTGTACGGTACGCTTTGCAAGCCACGCCAGGACGCGTCATGGCCGCGTCTCCGCGGCGGTCTTGAGAGGCTTGGGTTTGGCGGCCTTGGCAATGACGTCCTCCACGGAGGCCGCGTCGTCCGCCTTGGCGTTCTTTACGCCGCCTGCCCGCTTGGTCCCGGCCCTGGCCGGGCCCTTGTCGGCCCCCTTGGCGGCGGGCCGGTCGGCCAGTCCCTTCCCCGCGCCCTTGGCCGGTTCGGCGGCCAGGCTTACCAGGGGGGAGGCCTCGATCTCGCCATTGGCCGCAACCCGCCGGATCTGCCCCGGCCGGGCCGATCCCAGGCCGCAATCCTTGGCCATCTCACGCAGCCGCGAGGGCGTGATCAGGGTATTGCGCTCCACCTCGAGCTTGGCCGATAGGGCTTCCACTTCGTCGATCTGACGCTGGATCTTGTTGAGCTCATAGGCCATGTCCACCCGCTCGATGTTGAGCCACACGAGCCCCAGGCCGAAAACCAGCAGCAAGGCGATGCTAAAGGCCATGGAAATGGCCCATTCCCTCGACAGCGTCCCCATTGCTTCTCCCTCACTGCGCGATTTCGGCCCCTGCGTCCGGCAACCGCTCGGCCACTCGCAACTTGGCGCTGCGCGCCCGCGAGTTGTCCCGCACTTCCTCTTCCCCGGCCATGACGGGCTTTTTGGTCAGGATGCGAAACCTGGCCTTGTGCCCGCAGATGCACACGATCTGTTCCCTGGGGCACAGGCAGTCGGTGGCCTCGTGCCGGAAAGCCCGCTTGACCAGCCGGTCTTCCAGGGAATGAAACGAGATCACGGCCACCCGCCCCCCCGGGGCGAGATGCTCGGGGATGGCCCGCAAGAAGGCGTCGAGTTCCGTCAATTCCTCGTTGACGGCCATGCGCAAGGCCTGAAAGGTCCTGGTGGCCGGGTGCTGCCGGGCCGTGGCCCGCCATTTGGCCGGATAGGCCTGCCACACCACCTCGGCCAACCGGGTCGTGGTGGTGATGGGGGCCTGCTCCCTGGCGGCCACGATGGCCCGGGCGATGCGCCCGGCCTGCGGATCCTCGCCGTATTCCCGGATGATCTCGGCCAGCCGGGCGAACGAGGCCAGATTCACCAGTCCCTCGGCGGTTTCCCCGCCGTCCTCGGCCCCCATGCGCATGTCCAGGGGGCCGTCGTTTAAAAACCCGAAGCCCCGCTCCGGGTCGTCGAGCTGCAATGAGGACATCCCTGCGTCCAGCAGTGCCGCGTCGACCTTCTCCCACCCCGCCTCGGCCAGGATGGCCGGGAACCGGCCCAGGCGCGACCGCACCAGTCGCACCCGTTCGCCGTAGGGCGCAAGCCGTCGCCCGGCCTCGGACAGGGCCTCCCTGTCCCTGTCCAGGCCAAGCAGCTGCGCCTCTCCCCCGGCCGCCTCGAGCATCCCCCTAGAATGCCCGCCAAGCCCAACCGTGGCGTCCAAAATTTTCATCCCCGGCCGGATGCCGAGGTATTCGATCACTTCCCGTAAAAGGACCGGCTTGTGGATCGGCTGTTCGTCCATGTCCCGCCCCCTAGAACCGCAGCGCCACGCCGGAAGCGGCCATGGCTTCCATGTGCGCGTTGAAGTTGGCGGCGGTCTGGCGCAGGCGCTCCTCGAAGCGGGCCTGATCCCAGATTTCGAACTTCGTTCCCACCCCGGCCAGCACCAGATCCTTGTCCAGGGCGGCGTAGGTGCGCAGGTACGGCGGAATGAGGATCCGTCCCTGCTTGTCCAGGGTCACTTCCGTGGCCCCGGCGATAAAAAACCGC
Organism: Acidobacteriota bacterium; assembly: GCA_046567015.1. Lineage (GTDB taxonomy): Bacteria > Desulfobacterota > Desulfovibrionia > Desulfovibrionales > Desulfovibrionaceae > Solidesulfovibrio. The sequence continues at coordinate 6,359 of JBKICS010000342.1, forward strand.
TCGATGTCCCGGAAGCCCGGAATCAGCGTGTTGCCGGCCCGGAAGCTGGCTTCCACCTGCTCCCATTCGGGCATGGGATAGCCGCTGACGGCGCCGTCGAAGTTGTTGGTGAGCATGATCCGGCCGTCCGGGACGAGCCGAAAAATCTCCTCCCGGAACTCGGGAGGGAGCATCAGGCGACCCTTGGGATCGAGGCTGCGATTGGAATGTCCTCGGAACACGGCCCCTCACGGTGATGGCTCACCACTTCTTACCACCATTTCCCACATTCTCTCCACCAACTCTTCTCAGGTGTCAAGAACAAACCACCTCTTGACATTAAAATGGCCCACCCGGCCGGCCGTTTGCGGGAGCAAGTGGGAAAAGCGCCGGAATTTCGGGGCCATTCAGACAACCCGGTGGGATATCTGGGAGATACCAGACGTGATCGGTAACCGACTGAATACAAGGGGCAAAAGGGACGGCGCCAGGCCGGGGGCAGGCAAGCCTTGCCAGAATGTCCGGGGAACCGTTAAGGAGCGTAAGCGATGGCGCACCACCCTCCCCGGCGTTACGGGGAGGGAAGAGACGGCAAACACCCCCTGGGAAGGGGAGCAGGCGCAGGAGGTCGACAGTGGAAGTTCCAGCCGGGCTTGAAGAGGAGTATTACCAGATCAGCCCGGGCATTCTCCAGAGTTTCAATAGATTTCGACCGCCGCTCAACATCTATCGTTTTCTGGAGCCGGTTTCGCGCATCGCCCCCTATTATAAGGTTGGCGACCGGCTTTCCAAGGAGCAGTCCCAGGAACTGGCCGAGTTGGTCTCCCAGGGCGTCATTTTCGTCTCCCGCGACGACCACGCGATCTACGTCAAGCACATCAGCTACCAGCTCGATCTGGTGCTGCTGGACAAGCATCTGACCGAATCGGAAATCGCCGACATCTTCCAGATCGCGCTGACCCGGCGCATGGAAGCGTTTTTCGACCAGCCGGTGCGCCTGGAGTTCGAGAAGGTGCGCGAGGACGTGCTGGTGCTGACCGAATACGTCTGGGAGGACGCCAACCGCACCCGGGCCCTGGCCAGGCGGCTGCATCCCGTCCACACCCTGGCCAAGCACGCCGTCAACTGCGGCCTGCTCGGCCTGCACCTGTTTCTGGGCAGCCAGCCTGCGGACTTTCGCCACGGCAAAAACGCCCGCAACAGCCTCGACCGATCCATCCTGGGCCTTTTTCTGCACGATCTCGGCATGAGCCGGGTGCCGGCCATCATCCGCGACAAGACCAAGCCCTTGCTCCCCGACGAAATGCAG
>JBKICS010000343.1:0-12176 GCA_046567015.1 Acidobacteriota bacterium
TGCCGGCGATGGCCGAGGCGTACATGAGCCAGTAGCGGGCGGCGAGGTTGCCGGGCTGGCGCAGGGCGGTGGGCAGGTAGGCGGCGATGAGCCCCACGGCTTCCCGGGCCAGGCAGATGCAGTAGGGCGAAGCGTTCACGGCGGTGGCGGTTTCCAGGGCGTGGCCCAGGGCGTCGATGGCCGTGTTGAGGGTCTGCTTGGCCGGCAGGGAGACGGTGAGGGCCGGGTCGTCGATGGCATGGGTCGGGTAGAGGTGGGGCGAGTGGAGGGCGGACTTCATTTCGCCGTCGGACTGGGCCACGGCGTAGGCGTTGACTTCCGAGCCGGTCCCCTGGCTGGTGTTGATGGCCACGATGGGCAGCGCGCCGCTTATGATGGCGTGTTTCTCATAAAAATCAACGGCTTTCTTGCCCGGGTGGGCCAGCAGCACGGCAGCGGTCTTGGCGGTGTCGATGGCGCTGCCGCCGCCGATGGCCAGGACGGCCTTGGCCTCCATGTCCCGTCCGATCCGGGCGGCGGCGTCGCAATTGGCGTAGGTCGGGTTGGGCCGAACGTCGTCGTAGAGGCTCCAGGCCACGTGGGCGTCCAGGGCCGGGCGTACGGCGTCCCAGGCCCGGCTGGCCTTGTAGGCGACGGGGTCGGTGACCACTAGCACGGCGTCGCGCCCCTGGCGGCACAGCCCCCTAAGGACGCCGTCGATTTCGGCCAGCGCGCCGATGCCGAACAGGATGGTCGGGCGGGTGGGCTGCAGGGCAAAAACGTGATGGATGTCGATCTTGCAGTTCCAGCTGCCCATGCCTACCTCGCTTCAGGTGGTTCCTCGGGGTCCGTCGGGGGCGGCGGTCCAGGGAAGAGGCCATCAATTCCCGTGCCAGCCGGGATCCTGGCGTATTCCGGGGAAATATCGATCCGCTTGTGGACCACAGGCGGGCAAATCAACCCGGTTGCGGCTAGGCGTCGTTGCCGACGGGGCCGTGAGGGGAGCAGGGGCGGGCGGATTCGGTCGTGGGTAAGAAGGAAACACTCCTGTCGGGATCGGGGACTTATTGACTCACACCGGGGAACGGCCTGGGCCAGGCCCGGGTTTCGGACGGTTCACGGCCGCCGGAACCCGGGTCCGGGAAGACTTTTTGTGAGGCTACTTGGTGATGGTGGTGGAGGCGGCCAGGGGCCGGCGCTGAGACCCTGAGGGTCGGCGTCGGCAGGCTTTGCCGGCGGCGGGCGGGCTCGGTGCATGAAAAAGGCCGCCCGGAGGCGGCCAGGGGCCGGCGGTCAATCCGCCGAAATGTCGTCAGGGCGTCAATGCATGCCTTCGGGCATCTTCGCGCCCATGGGCGGCTTTTTCATGATCCACATCATGACGGCCAGCCCCAAAAACATGACGCCCTGGGCGTAGAAGACGTCGCAAAAGGCCATGGCGTTGGCTTGGCGCAGCATGAGCCGGTAGATGGCCCCGCCGGCGGTCTGGGTCGCGTCGTGGATGCCGAGCAGTTTGGGGGCGAGATAGGCGGCCAGGCGCTCCTGGGCGGACTGGAAGGTGAGGTCGAAGGGGGTCATGTTTTCCACCAGCCGGAACTGGTGGAACTGGGCGCGCCGCGCCAGCAGGGTGGTGACGAAGGCCACGCCAAAGGAGCCGCCGAGGTTGCGCAGGAGATTGAATACCGCCGAGGCGTTGTTCATGTCCTGGCGCGGGATGTAGGCCATGGTCAGGTAGGACAGGGGCACGAAGAAAAAGGCGATGCCCACGGCCTGGATGTTGCGGGCGACGATGGCCGTGCCGATGTCGATGTCGAGCGAAAAACCGGACATGTTGAACAGCGAATAGGCGCTGACGCAAAGCCCCACAAACAGGATGTAGCGCCCGTCGATCTTGGTGGTCATCTTGCCGACGATGGGCAGGACGGCCAGCATGATGAGCCCCCCCGGCCCGAGCACCACGCCCGAGAGAAAGGCCGTGTAGCCCATGAGGTTTTGCAGGTAGAGCGGCAGGAGCACGATGGCGCCGAAAAAGGCGAAGTAGCCGAAGAACATGACCACGTTGCCTGCGGCGAAGCTGCGGTCCTTAAAGACCCGCAGATCGACCACGGGATTGCGGCAGATCAGTTCCCAGACCAGAAAGGCGGTCAGGGCCACGCCGGCGACGGCGGCCAGGGCCAGGATGAAATCCGAGTTGAGCCAGTCTTCCTGCTGCCCCTTGTCGAGCACGATCTGCAGGCAGCCCAGGCCCACGGTGAGTAAGGCCAGGCCGATATAGTCCACCGACTCCCCGGCCTTGCGGCGCACCAGATAGTCCGGATCCTTGATGTAGAGCCAGATCATGGCCACGGCCAGGACGCCGACCGGGACGTTGATGTTGAAAATCCAGCGCCAGGAGTAGTTGTCGGTGATGTAGCCGCCGAGAAGCGGCCCGAGGATGGGGCCGAGCACCGCGCCCATGGCGAAGATGGCCATGGCCAGGCCGCGCTCCTGGGGCGGGTAGGCTTCGAGCAAGATGGCCTGGGACATGGGTTGCAGCCCGCCGCCGCCGACCCCCTGGATGATGCGGAAAAAGACCAGCATGCCAAGGCTGGTGGCCAGGCCGCAGAGCATGCTGGCGACGGTGAAGACGACCACCGACAGGAGCAGGTAGTTGCGCCGGCCAAAGAGCTTGGAGAGAAAGCCGCTGATGGGGATGACGATGGCGTTGGAGACGAGATAGGAGGTCAGCACCCAGGTCACCTCGTCCTGGCCGGCGGACAGGCTGCCCTGGATATGGCCCAGGGCCACGTTGGCGATGGACGTGTCCAGGATCTCGATCAGCGTCGGGATCATCACCGCCAGGGTGATGAGCCATTTGTTGGGGGCGTTTTCGGCCATGGGCTTAACGGGTGTGAATGGTGGGCACGACGCTCATACCCAGACGCATCGGCGGCAACGTGGCGTTATCCTTGTCGAAGACGATCTTGACCGGGATGCGCTGGACGATTTTCACGTAGTTGCCCGAGGCGTTTTCCGTGGGAAAAAGGGAAAACACCGAGCCCGTGCCGGCCATGATGGAGTCCACCACGCCGGTTATGGGGCGGTCGGGGTAGGTGTCCACGTCGATGGAGACCTTCTGGCCCGGACGCACGTCCCGAAGCTGGGTTTCCTTGAAATTGGCCGTGACCCACAGCTCCTTGGGGTCCAGCGGCACGATGGTCATGAGCGCCTGCCCGGCGGCCACCAGCCGGCCGGACTCGATCTGCTTCTTGGTCACGTGGCCGGCCACGGGGGAGACGATGCGGGTGTAGGACAGGTTGAGCTCGGCCTGCTTGACCTTTTGCCGGGCCAGCTCCGCCTTGGCCTTCTGGGCGGCGGCCTCCCGGGACTGGATGACGGCCTGCTCCTCGCCGGTCTGGGCCAGTACGATGGCCGATTGCAGGCGCTTGATGTCGGCCTGGATGGATTCCAGGCGGCGTCCGGCCCCCTCGGCTTTGGCCCGGGCGGCGCGCAGCTGGGCCTCATGGGCCCGGCGCTTGTTATCGATGCTGTCGAGGTCGGACTGGGACACCGCGTCTTTTTGGCGCAACTGGCTGATGCGGCCCCAGTCGAGCTTGTCCTGGTCGAGCTGGGCCTCGATCTGGGCGGCGTCCTGGACGGCGGCGTCGCGTTCCTTGGTGGCCTGCTCCAGGCCGCGCTGTTCGCTCTCGAGCTGGGCCTGGGCCCCGGTCACCTTGGACGAGGTCTGGGAACGCTGCAGGGGCACGCCCAGTTCCTGGGCCGCAAGCTGGCTCTCGGCCGCGGCCAGGTCGGCCTTGGCCTGGGCCAGGGCCACTTCGGAGTCGGTGGGGTCGAGCACGGCCAGGACGTCGCCGGCGGCCACGAGCTGGTTGTCCTCCACCGGGGCCTCGTTGACGTAGCCGGCCACCCGGGGGGTGATGGGGTGGATGCGCCCATCGACAAAGGCGTCGTCGGTGCTGACGTTGCCCCGGGAATAGAGGTAGTAGCCCAGGGCCAGGACGGCCACGCCGGCCACGGCCAGGACCAGGATCTGTTTCTTGCGGTTGGCGGGTTGCCCGTCGGGTTTGTGCTTGGGACGGAAAAACGGCTTCATTGGTCGTCCTTGGGTTCGAGCATGGCGTCAAGACGGGTTTCGATGCGCCCGAGCAGGCGGCGCAGACTGTCCCGGTCGTCCTCGGTCAGGTCGGCGTAGGCGGCGGCGGCGAAGGTCCGCACCAGGGGCACGATCCGGCGCGTCGTGGCCTCGCCCTCGGGGGTGAGGTGCAGGCGCTGGCTGCGGCGGTCGCGGGGGTCGCGCCGACGGGTCAACAAACGCTTGGATTCCAGCCGGTCGAGGATGCGGGTGATGGTGGTCTTGTCCTTGACCGTGCGTTCGCCCAGTTCCGCCTGGGTCAGGCCGTCGGCTTCGAAGAGGCGGTACAAGACCACCCACTGGTCCGGGGTGACGTCGTGGCCGGCGGCGGCAAAGACCCGGCGCAGGGCCATCTTGATCCTGGCGGCGGCACGGCCCACGGCGTAGCCCACGGCCTGGTCGATAGCGTAGAGGGAGGTTGCGTCCATGAATTCCCGGGTCCGGGGTACGGTAAAAGTTGTCGTGCGGAAAGTAACGATAGCAACTAATGCTGTCAAGAATCCCGGCCCGGCGCTTGCCGGGAAGTGGCGGCTCTGTCAGGTTGGGCCTGGTACGGACACAGGAGAATGGCATGGATGTGTTGACGCGTTGGGCCTCGGCCGTCGGGGATATGCTCCGGTTTCGGGATCGCCGGCGGCCCCGGCTGGGCGCCCTGGAGATTTTCAAATACATCGGCCCGGGGCTGCTGGTCACGGTGGGTTTTATCGACCCGGGCAACTGGGCCTCCAACGTGGCGGCCGGCGCGGAGCACGGCTACGCCCTGCTGTGGATGGTGACGCTGTCCACCATCATGCTCATCATCCTGCAGCACAACGCGGCGCATCTCGGCATTGCCACCGGGCTTTGCCTGTCCGAGTCGGCCATGGCGCATCTGCCCCGGGGGGTGGCGGTGACGGCCCTGGTCACGGCGGTGGGGGCCTCGATTTCCACGGCCCTGGCCGAACTGCTGGGCGGGGCCATTGCCTTGCGCATGCTTTTCGGCATTCCCTTGGCCGCCGGGACGCTGCTGACCCTGGCCGTCGTGCTGTGGATGCTTTTTTCCAAGTCCTACCGGCGGCTGGAACGCTACATCATCGGTTTTGTCTCCCTGATCGGCCTGTCGTTCGTCTTCGAGCTGTCCCTGGTCCACATCGACTGGGGCGCGGCGGTTGCGGGCTGGGTGCGCCCCAGCCTGCCCGAGGGCTCGCTGCCGGTGGTCATGAGCGTGCTCGGGGCCGTGGTCATGCCCCACAATCTCTTTTTGCACTCCGAGGTCATCCAGAGCCGGCAGTGGAACCTGGACGAGCCGGAGATGATCCGCCGCCAGCTCAAGTACGAGTACCTGGACACGCTGTTTTCCATGCTGGTGGGCTTTTGCATCAACAGCTCCATGATCCTGCTGGCGGCGGCGACGTTTTTCAGCCACGGCCTGCCGGTGACGGAACTGGAGCAGGCCCGGTCCTTGCTCGTTCCGCTGCTCGGGCCGGCGGCCGGGGTGGTTTTCGCCGCCAGTCTGCTGCTCGCCGGCCTGGCCTCCAGCGTCACGGCGGGCATGGCCGGGGGCAGCATTTTCGCCGGCATCTTCCGCGAACCCTACGACATCCGCGACAGCCATTCCCGCATGGGCGTGGTCATCACCCTGGTCGGCGGGGCGGCAGCCGTGTTGTTCGTGGGCGATCCGCTCAAAGGATTGATCTGGTCCCAAATCGTCCTGTCCATCCAACTGCCCATCACCATCATCCTGCAACTCTGCCTGACCTCGCGCCGGTCGGTCATGGGGGCCTACGCCAACAAGCCGTCCACCACGGCGGTGCTGGCGGCGGTGGCCTTGGTGGTTATAAGCCTCAACATCCTGCTGCTCATCCAGACCCTGTCCTGACGCCTGTCCGGGCGGTCTGGCGCAGGGGGCTTGGCCGGCCGCTGTCCACGCCGGAGCGCGCCCCTTCGTCTTGCCGTCCGCCCGGGGGGGCAGGCGCAGGGGCGCTCCCGCCGGCCGGAACGCAAAAACGCCGCCGTCCGGAATCCGGGCGGCGGCGTCTTCCCCTCGAAAAGCGGAAACTACATCTTGCCTTTTTTGGCCTTGGCCTTGCCCTTGGCCGGGGCAGCGGCCTTGTCCGGGCCGGGGTAGTTGGAGACCATGCCGCCCATCTTCATGCACTGATCAACGGTGGCGGTCATGACGGAGTTGCCGCCGACCTTGCATTCCCAGGTCTTTTTGGGGGCGGCGGCCTTTTTGGCTTTGCCCTTGGCGAAAGCCGGGGCGGCGGACAGGGCCAGGGACAGGGCGGCGGCGAAAACGATGAACTTTTTCATGGGATCCCTCCTCGAACGGAACATTTTCTCCTGGAATATAACGGCGTGCGGGGGAGCGCAAGAGCAGGCTTGCCCAAAAGCACTGCGGCAACGGCGACTGCCGGGATCGGCGCACGGCCGCCGGGGCGTCGCTCAAGCGCCGGCTGTCGGCCCAGGCCGTGCCATGGTTCCCAGCCCGCGGCAAATCGCGCGTTGTGGAGCGGGAGTTCGCTCCCGGCCACCGCAGAACCCCCCGGGTGGAGGCGGCAAAACAGAAACATTTCAAAAATGAAAGATTGTCGTGGCCGCCCCACGCCAAGGAGTGGGAGGGCGGCGGGGGACGCAGCCCGGCAGAAAGGGTGCGCTGGGCTGGACAACAACACGGTCCGAAGCGGCGACGGGCAGACGGATGCAGGCCCGGGGCGGCCCCCGCGCGAGGGGCGCTGGAGCGGATACAGCCTCGGAGCAAACCGGGAGAAGGTCGGGCCAGCCGCAAAGCGAACGCGGCAGGAGCCGGTACAGCCTGGGGACATACCGCTGCACGCCCCGGCGGACGCAAGGCTAGCGCCGCAGGAGGAGATACAGCGTGCTGGTCAGCAGATCGTCCGGGGAATAGGCGCACAAGAGGCTGGGCGGCGGTACGAATTCGCCGGAGACGCGCACCGGCACGGCGCGCAGCACGGTGAATCCGGATTGTTGGACGCAGTAGAGCAATTGCCGGACGGTGAGTCGGTTGAGGTCCAGGAATTGTTCGATGAGATGCTTCTTGTAGGAACCGAAATCGTTGCAGCTGTAGAGCAGGTCGCCTTTCTCGGCATTGGCGTCGCTGTCCTCGGCCTGCCGGGCCAGTTCGAGGTAGGCGGCGGTACTCAAGGTCAGGTGCGCCCAGGGAATGTCCACCAGCCGGCGCAGGTGGGAGCCGAACGGGGAGAGGTAGAGCGGATCGATCTGGATGAGGCAGTGTCCGCCCGGCTTGAGGGCCGTTCGCAGGGCGGCCAGGGCGGCCGGCACGTCGGGCAGGTGCTCGAACACCGACCAGCTGTAGGCCGTGTCGAAGGAGCCAGGGGCAAAGGGCAGGCGGCAGTCCGCCCCCACCTGGACGAAGTCCAGCCCCGCCGGCGGCCCGGCGTTGCCGGTATTGTCCTTAAGGAGCTGGGGCAGATGGGAGAACGAGGGATTGATGTCCGCCCCAACGACCAGCCCCGGGCCCTTCGTGGCCACGCCGGCGGCTGTGATGCCGTCGCCGCAGCCGAAATCGAGGATGCGCGTCCCGGCCAGGGGGGCGCATTCGGCCAGAAAACCGCAGACGATGCGGGCGGCGTGGATGAAATGACTTTCGAACCAGGGATCCATGGCGTCTCGTTGTAGGGAATGCAGTCTTGCGGGCAAGGGTTGATAGCAGGGCCTACCGCAAAAGTCATGTGCGGCGGCTGGGGTAAAAAAAGCCGCAAGAGCCCGCCGGCGTTCGGAACCGCCGGGAAGCCGTCCCCTGTTCGCAGGGGCGGCCGCTTCCCGTCTAGGAGTTTTCCCTTATTGCCTCAGGCGAAGCCGGAAGGTATTGTGTTACGATCCTGTGTCGGCCAGTGCCGATGCCAGGGTGAAGCCAGGCGTGTCCACGATGCACCAGGTCCGTTTGCCGGCTTGTCATGCAACGCTGCTGCGTTGAAACGACACAAGTGTTGTTTGTCGCAACAATTTCTTGTGTTAAATAAGAGTGTTCCCAAGGAGTGCAGCTATGCATCTGAAATCCATCCAGACTAAAATCGCCGTACTCGCCGGACTGTGTCTCCTGGCGACCGCCGCCGCCCTGGTCGGCTACGGTCTGTATTCCTCGGGCAAGACCCAGGAGCTTGTCTCCAAACGCGTCGGCGAACTGTTGGAGAACGACGCCAAACGCAATCTTGCCTCCCTGGCCGCCACCCAGGCCGCGGTCATTCAGAGCGCCCTGGAGGACAATCTGGTCACCGCCCGGACCATGGCCAAGACCTTCGAGGTGTTGCGCGAGCGCTACGCCGACGCCTCCCGCCGCGAAGGGGTCAAAAACCCGGCGCGCGAGGTGCTCGATAACATCCTGCTTGAAGTGCTCAAGAACAATCCCCAATATCTTGGCACGTATTCCGCCTGGGAGCCCGGGGCTCTGGATGGCCGGGACAGCGAGTTCGCCGGCGCGGCCAAGGACGACCACGACGCCGAGGGCCGGTTCGTGCCCTACTGGAACCGGGACAAGGCCGGCAAGATCGCCCGCCAGCCCCTGGTGGAATACGAGAGCCAGGACCGCCATCCCAACGGCGTGCGCAAGGGCGGTTGGTATCTGTGGCCGCGCGAATCCGGCAAGGAAAGCGTGCTCGATCCCTTCCCGTATATCGTCCAGGGGCGTCAGGAATGGCTGACCACCCTGTCCGTGCCCGTGAAAAAGGACGGCAAGTTCCTGGGCGTGGCCGGCACCGACCTGCGCCTGGATTTCCTGCAGGAACTGGCCAAGCAGGTCGATGCCAGCCTCTATGAGGGCAAGGGCGACGTGGCCATCGTCAGCCACGACGGCCTGGTGGTGGCCAGCAGCGAGAAGCCCGAGGCCGTGGGCCAACCCCTGAAGGCCATTTCCCAGGGGTGGGAGGAGGTGGCCAAACGGATCAAGGAAGGCAAGTCCATGGTGGACGTCAGCGACGCCACCGGCCTGTACCGGGCCCTGGCCCCGATCCAGCTTGGCCGCACCGACCGGCCCTGGGCCGTGCTGGTCCGGGTGCACGGCGATGTCGTGCTGGCGGAGCGCAAGGCCCTGGACGCCGCGATGGCCGCCCGGAGCCAGGAAAGCGTGGTCTGGCAGATCGGCGTGGGCCTTGGCGTCACGATCGTGGCCCTGGCCGTGCTGTGGCTTTTTTCCGCCGGCCTGGTTCGGCCGCTGCGCCAGGCCGCGGCCTTCGCCGGCAAGGTGGCCGACGGCGATTTCGGCCAGACCCTGGCCATCGACCAGACGGACGAGACCGGCGTGCTGGCCAAGGCGCTGACGCGCATGGTGGATAATCTCAAAAAGATGATCGCCCAGGCCGAGGACAAGAGCCAAGAGGCCGCCGCCGAGGCCGAGCGCGCCCGGGCCGCCGTGGCCGAGGCCGAGCAGGCCCGCCGCGAGGCCGCCGCCGCCCAGCGCCAGGGCAAGCTCGACGCCGCCGCCCGGATCGAGGGCGTTGCCCGGGCCGTGTCGGACGCCTCAAGCGAGCTGGCTTCCCAGATCGACCAGTCCAAGGAAGGGGCGGACATCCAGCGCCAGCACGCCGGGGAGACGGCCACGGCCATGGAGCAGATGAACGCCACCGTGCTCGAGGTGGCCAGAAACGCCTCCGAAGCCGCCGAAGGGGCCGGCGTCGCCCGGGACAAGGCCAAGGACGGAGCCGAGGTGGTGCGCCAGGTCGTCTCCGCCATAAGCGCCGTGCAGGAACGCGCCGCCGCCCTGCACGCCAACATGGACGAACTCGGCCGGCAGGCCGAGGGCATCGGCACCATCATCGGCGTCATCTCCGATATCGCCGACCAGACCAACCTGCTGGCCTTAAACGCCGCCATCGAGGCGGCCCGGGCCGGTGAGGCCGGACGCGGCTTTGCCGTGGTGGCCGACTAGGTGCGAAAGCTCGCCGAGAAGACCATGACCGCCACCAGCGAGGTGGGCAACGCCGTGCGCGCCATCCAGGCCGGAACCAAATCCAGCATCGAGGGCGTCGAGGGCGCGACCCGGGCCGTGGACCAGGCCACGGCACTGGCCGGCCGTTCCGGATCCGTGCTGGAGGAGATCGTGGCCATCGTGGAAATGTCCGCCGATCAGGTCCGCTCCATCGCCACGGCCTCCGAGGAACAGTCCGCGGCCAGCGAGCAGATCAACCGGGCCGTGGAGGACATCAACCGCATTTCCGACGATACCGCCCAGGCCATGGCCCGGGCCGCCGGTTCCGTCGAGGAACTGGCCGGCCAGGCCGAAAACCTGAACCGTCTGGTGGCCTCGCTTAAGGCCGAGGAGATCACGGCCTAACGCTTGCGCCGACCGGGGAGGCGGCCTGTCCGCCTCCCCGGCTGGCTCTCGCCCGGGCCGTCTCCCCCGTCCGGGCGCGCCCCATTTTCCGGTCCCCCGCGTTCCTTGCGCCTTGTCGCCACCTCCCTCTTGACCCGGCCGGCCCGAGCCGGCACAACTCCCGCCGGACGCGGTCCGCCCGCCGCCCGCCGGGTGGCCTGGGGCGCTCTTCTGGTGTACCAGGAAGGCCAGCCCCGGTCCGGCAACCCCGCCCCCACCCCAAACACCCGGAGGAGCGCCATGCCCGTCACCGTCGTCGATCATCCCCTGGTGCGCCACAAGATCGGCTTGCTGCGCGAACAAAACATCAGCACGAAGCATTTCCGGGAGCTGGCCAACGAGATCGGCCGGCTGCTCACCTACGAGGCCACCAAGTCCCTGCCCACCGAGAAGAAGACCATCCACGGCTGGGCCGGGCCGGTGGAAGTGGACCAGATCGTGGGCAAGAAGATTACGGTGGTGCCCATCCTGCGGGCGGGGCTGGGCATGATGGACGGCGTCATCGACATGATCCCCGGGGTCAAGGTCAGCGTGGTCGGCATGTACCGCAACGAGGAGACCCTCGAACCGGTCAGCTACTACGTCAAGCTCGCGAAAAAGATCCACAAACGGCAAGCCATGATCCTCGATCCCATGCTGGCCACCGGCGGAACCCTGGTCGCCACCATCAACCTGCTCAAGCAAGCCGGCTGCCGCAACATCATGGGGCTGTTCCTGGTCTGCGCCCCGGAAGGGCTGGCGAGGCTTGAAAGGGAGCATCCCGACGTCGCCATCTACACCGCCGCCATCGACGAGCGGCTCAACGAAAACGGCTACATCCTGCCGGGCCTCGGCGACGCCGGCGACAAGATTTTCGGCACCAAATAGAGGTGAGAAGAGAAGACGAAAGACGCCTCCGGCGGCCGGGGGCCTGAGGCCCCCGGACCCCCCAACGGGAAGAAGTTTTTAAGGGGTCTTGGTGGGGGGCGGCAAGCTGGTCGGCTGTGGACCGGGGGAAGCAGCCATTTGCCCGTGAGGGGAACCATCGCCGGTTTGGCGGCCAGGGGGCGAGTCCCCCGAGTATGAAACGCGAAGTTGAGCAGGTTGCAACGCGAGGCTTGAGACGAGGCCGGGCCGCCGGGGAACCGCGCGGCACTCGCCAACGGCAAGCCGACGCACGGCCCGCTTGGGAGGGAGTGATGGCGCAGGAGACGGGATCGGACTACAAGCTGCGGCTGCGGGATTTCCCCGTGGGGGCGCAGATGCTTTTCGTGGCCTTCGGGGCGTTGGTGCTGGTGCCGCTTTTAACGGGGCTTAATCCCAACGTGGCCCTTTTTTGCGCCGGCGTGGGCACGCTCCTCTACCAGGTGCTCACCAAGTTTCGCATCCCGATCTTTCTGGGCTCGTCCTTCGCCTTCATCGCGCCCATCATGTTTTGCGTCAAAACCTACGGCGTGCCGGCCACGCTCGGCGCGCTGGCCTGCGTCGGGTTCGCCTACATGCTGGCGGCGCTCGCCATCAAATGGCGGGGCGTGGGCATCCTCATGAAGCTGCTCCCCACCATCGTCACCGGCCCGGTCATCATGGTCATCGGCCTGATCCTGGCCCCGGTCGGGGTTTTCATGGCCATGGGCAAGACCGGCGACGGCGCGGTGGTTCTCTATCCCCAGGGCGTGGCCATGGGCGTGTCGCTGTTTTCCCTGGCCGTCACCGTGCTGGTGGCCATCCGGGGCCGGGGACTGCTGCGTCTGGTGCCGA
>JBKICS010000344.1:0-12145 GCA_046567015.1 Acidobacteriota bacterium
GTCATGGCCGAGCTGCGACAGATCACGGCCCGCTATCCGTTTATCGAAGCGGTGCAGCTTTTCGACGACACCTTCTTTTCCCGCCGTCTGGACTGGCTGCGCGCCTTTGCCGTCGCCTACAAAAAGGACATCGGGCTGCCGCTTTACTGCCAGGCCTCGCCCACGACGCTGGCCGCCGACAAGCTCGATGTGCTCATCGAGGCCGGGCTGTGCTACGTGGAAATGGGCATCCAGACCGGCAGCGCCCGCATGCGCGAAATGTTCGGCCGCCCCGAGGACGACGCCACGGTCATCGCCGGGGCCAATCTCCTCTCCGCGCGCCGGGACAAGCTCCTGCCGCCGGATTACCACGTCATCATCGACGCGCCCTGGGAAACGCCCGAGGATCTGCTGGACACGGTGCGCCTCCTGGCCAGGCTGCCCAAACCCTTCGGCCTGGCCATCGCCAGCCTGGTCTATTTTCCCGAAACCGAGCTCTACCGCCGGGCCATGGCCGAGGGCCGCATCCATCATGAGGAAACGGAGATCTACCGCCGGCCGTTTTATATCGCCCCCCGGCGCAGCTATCCCGCCTTCCTGCTCTATTTGCTGACCTTTCAGCACATTCCGGCCCGGGTCTACGCCGCCCTGCTCGCCCCGGGCACGGTGCGCCTGCTCTCGCGCCTGAACCCCGTTTGGCTCTACAAGCTCGCCTACCTCGTGGGCGAGGCCCTGCGTCTGGCGACCAAGGGCGTAACCGCCCTGCGGCGCGGCGACCTGGGACGCATCACGGCCTTTATCCGTCGCACGCTGCGCCACGATCCCACTGTGGCCGGCCGCAAGGGCTAGCCGCCGACCCTTGCGCCCCGGCCGGCCGGATCGTATGGTGCGGCCCCATGTCCTCCCTGCCGCCTACCGCCATCGGCCTGCTGGCCGGCCTGCTCCTTTGGACGGCCTCCCTGGCCGCCGCCGGTCCGGACAGCCCCTGTCCCGGGGCCGATCCGGCCGACGCCGCGTCCTTGTCGCGCCGGGCTTCCGAAGCCCTGGCCGCCTCCCCGGCCGAGCCCGCCGTCGCCAAGGCCTGCCTGCGCGCCGCCCTGGCCCTGGGCGATCCCGGAGCCGGCGTGGCCCTGGGAGCCATGGCCGCCGCCGGCCTCGACGGGCCGGCCGATCCCACCCGGGCCGCCGCTCTGTATGCCCGGGCCGCCGAAGCCGGCTCGCCCCAGGGTCTGCTGGCCATGGGGCTGGCTTTTGCCAAGGGGGACGGCCTGCCGCGCAGCGACTATTGGGCCTACTGGTATCTCGGCCGGGCCTTGCGCTCCGGCGGGCTTGGCCCAAAGGAAGCGGCCGCGGCGCAAGCGGCCGCCGAGGCCGCCGCCAAGGGACTCCCCCCGGCTGATCGCGCCCATCTCGACGCCAACCTTTCCGGAGCCGCCAAGCCGTGAGCCGCATTTCCGCCCCGCCCCTGCCCGGCCGACCGGCCTTCCAGGACGAGCCGCCCTACCGCCTGACCTTTGGGCTCGTCATCGCGCTCACCCTGGCCGGGCTGGCCATGCGCCTCGAAGCGTTGTCCGTGGTGGGGCTGTGGTGGGACGAGTTCGTGACCCTCGGCCGGGCGGCCTGGCCCGTGTCCGAGCTGCTGCGCTCCCTGGCCTTCGAGGGGCCAAGCGACGTGAGCCTCGATTCCTCGCCGCCGCTGCTGCACCTGCTCGTGCACCTGAGCCTGGCCCTTGGCGGCCACGGCGACGTCTGGGTCAAGCTGCCAAGCGTCCTGGCCGGCGCCCTGACCATTCCCGTGGTCTGGCGACTGGGCCGCCGGCTTTTCTCCGGCCAAACCGCCTTGGCCGCCACGGCCATCACGGCTTTTTCCCTGTTTCCGGTGCATTACTCCCGGGAAGCCCGGCCCTATGCCCTCTATCTGCTCTGCGCCCTGACCGCCCTGCTCTTTTTGCTGCGGGCCATGGACTCCGGCCGCCGCCGCGACTGGGCCGGATTCGTCGTGGCCAACAGCTTGATGTTCTACGCTTCCTACCTGGCCTCGGCCACGTTCGCCGCCCAGGGGATGGTAGTCCTGGCCCGGGCCTGGACGCTGCGCCGCGCCGGTCGCCCGGACGCGGCCAAAACCATGCTCGTCCAGGCCGGGCTGGCCGCCGGGCTGGTCCTGGCCGCCTACGCGCCCTGGATACCGGCCCATCTGTTCCAGCTGCGCACCATCCACGGCGTCTCCGAACCGGGATCACGCTTTGCCTCGGCCGGATTTTTCTCGGTGTTGCGCTCGTTTAGCGCCTACTATTACCAGGGCGACGTGCCCTGGCCGGCCATCCTCGGCGCTCTGGCCCTGGTGGGGCTCATCCGGCATCTGGCCATGGGACGCCGGTGTTCCCTGGCCATCCTGGCCGTCTGGTCGCTGACCGCCCTGGGCATGGCCGCCGTGTTGCCCACGGCCATCCACGTCTCGGTGCGCTATCTGGTCAACATCTTTTTCCTGTTCGCCTTTCTCGTGGCCGGCGGCATCGAGGCCGTGGCCGCCGGGCTTGGCCGGTTCGGGCGCGGCGCGACCGGCGCGGTCCTGGTCGTCGGGCTCGGCGCGGCCGCCTGCCTCCCCGCCTTTTCCATCTGGGACATCTACGTCAAGCGCGACAGCCCGAGCATGAAATCCGTGCTGGCCGATCTGGCCGCCACCCGGATCAACGTGGACGAGATCCGCTACTACCGGCCGCGCCACCTGAAAATCGTCGGCGACTGGTACCTGGACGGCAGCTTCGACACCGCCGCCGCCCCGTTCACCCGGCGCTACCGCCGCTTTTTCTTTCTGTCCCCGGCCGACGACCCGAGTGCCCCGCAGCTTCCCGACGCCGTGCCCGTACGTCGCACCTTCTGGGCCGATATCGTCAAGGCCGGCCGGGTCAACCGCTCCCCCCTGCCCCTGACCGCCCCCTACGCCACTGATTTCGGCGACCTGTCCGTCCTGTCCGACGCCGCCTCCCTGGACAACCTGACCCCGGACCTGGCCTACGGCACCCTGGCCCTCTACGACTGCCGCAAACCCGGCCGGGCCGTATTTACCTTTGACCTGCCGCCGGGCGTCACAGCCGGACCCGCCGCCGTACGTCTGGGGCTGGCCCTGCGTCGGGGCAACGCCGCCGTTCCCAACGCCCGGCTGATCGTGAGCGCCGGGACCGATCCAGACAAGGCCACGACGCTTGCCACGGTCACGGCCGCCGACTTCCCCCCGGGGGCCGGCGAACACACCATCGGCGTCACCCTGCCGCCGCCCGATCCCGCCACCGGCCGCGTCTCCCTGGTGATGACCCTCGACGCTGGGGACATCGACGGATTCCTGGAAATCTCAAGCCTTGCCGTCGATCCGCCGGCCACCGACAGCCCGGCCGACGCGCCCCCGGCCTGGGAACAATCCGCCGCCGCCATCGCCGCCAATACTCCGGTGTCCCCGGGCCTGCCCCAAGGCGCGCCCCTTGGCGGCGACACGCTCTACGGCTTCGCCGACCTCCCCCGCCCGCAACTCGGCCTGGGCGGCCTCGATGACCTGACCCGCTACATGAGGGTCTATCCCGACGACAAACCGGTCTATACCCTCGCTGACGACGCCGGCCGGATCAGGGCGCGTTATTTCGATCCGCTGCTGCGCTGGCCCCTGACCGCCGTGCCGACCGCCGCCGCGCCCCTGGCCTCGGGCTTCGGCCGGCCGCTTACGGCGCGCGGGCTCTGGGCCGGAGGGGCCATCGCCGGCCAGACCGTGCGCCTGGGCGAGACGACCGTGACCCTGCCCGTGGCCGCGCCGGCCGGGTCGCTCCTGGCCCTTGGCGACGACGGCCGGGGCCGGCTCCATTTCGCCCCGTCCTTTGACCGGCCCCTTACCGACATCCTGGCCGAAACGACCCTGGCCCACGGGCTGGTGCGGGTGGCCGACGAACCGGCCATCAGTTGCTACGGCGACGCGCCCTGCTTACTCACCTACGCCGTGACCGCCCCGGACGAGACCCGCCCCATCACCGGCCTGACCGCCGCCTGGTACCCCATGACGCTGACCGACCACACCGGCCACAACCAGGTCACGGCCCAATACTCCACCGACGGCGCGACCTACCACGACCTGGGTGAGCTGCGCAGTACCGGCAACTATTTCTTCTATTACGGCGGCAAGATACGGCAAGCCGCCCGGCTCACCCTCCCCACCCCGGCCAACCGGATATACGTCCGCTTCGTCCTGTCCGGGGGCGGAGCCCGCCTCTACAGCTCCGGCGACACCCTGCTCACGCTGGAGGCCGATCTGGCCAAGACCGGATTCGCCGGCCTGACCCTGCCCGCCGCCCCCATCCTGGGCCAAAGCGACGGCTCCCCGGCCGCCCTCACCCCGACCCAAGCGCCACCGGCGCTGGGACTGGAGTTACGAGAGGGGAGATAACAGAGACGAGAGAAGAGGGAAGAGGAAGATGCCTCCGGCGGCCGGGGGCCTGAGGCCCCCGGACCCCCCATCTGGAAGAAGTTTTTTAAGGGGTTGGGGCGGGGGGTGGCAAGTTGGTCGGTCGTGGAACGTGGCTGTCTGGCTGTTAGCTTTCGACGGGAATCACCGTTCGGCGGCAACCGGGCCAAGCCCCTGAGAAGCCCAAATAAGGCAGCGCCCCGCACTGTCTCCTTCCCCGTATCCTGCCTATTTGGGGGGGGCCGGGAGGGGGTTACCCCCTCCCGGGTGCTTTCTCTTGCGGCGACAGGAAGCGCGTCAGGCGAACAGGGCGGTGACGTGGTAGACGATCACGGCCGTGACGAAGGCGAAGGTCATGGAGCCGAAGACCGAGAACGTGGCCCATTTCCAGTTGGTTTCCCGGGCGATGGCCACCACCGTGACCATACACGGCGTGTAGAGCAGCATGAAGGCGAAGACGCTTAAGATCGCCGGCAGGCTCCAGGCCGGATCCTCGGCCAGGCGTTGGCTCAGCGACTCGGGATTTTCCGGGTCCACCTCGCCCATGGCGTAGGCCGTGGCCATGGTGGAGACAAAGACCTCCTTGGCCGCGAACCCGCCGAGCAGGGCCACGTTGGCCTGCCAGGGGAAGCCGGCCAGATCGGTGATCGGCCGCACGAACTGGCTGATCCGGCCGCCCACGGAATGGAGCAGGGCCGCTTCGTTCTGCTCGTCGTCGACGGCCTTGGCGGCCTCCTTGGTCAGCGCGGCCAGGGCCGCTTCGTCGGCCTCGGGGTTGGCGGCCTTGACCTGCTCCACGGCCGCCTGGCGCTTGGCCTCGAAACCGGCCACGGTGGCCTCGGGCAGCTTGGGATAGGCCATGACCGCCCACATGAGGATGGACACGGCCAGGATCACGGTGCCGGCCTTTTTGACGTACTGCCAGACCCGCTCCAGGGTGTGATCGACCACGCCGTGCAGGGTGGGCAGGCGATACGGCGGAATCTCCATGACAAAGGGCGTGGATTCGCCCCGCACCACGGTCCAACGCAGCAGCCGGGAGACGATGAGCACGAAGGCCCAGGCAGCCAGGACCACGAGGAACATGGCCCGTGTGGGATTTCCCGGAAAAAAGGCGGCCACCAGCATGAGATAGGCCGTGGTCTTGGCCCCGCAGACCATGAACGGCGCGGTGAGGATGGTGGCCAGCCGCTCCTTGGGACTGCGCAGGGTGCGGGCGGACATGACCCCGGGCACGGCGCAGCCGCCGGGGATGCCGCCGGACATGATCAGCGGCATGACCGACATGCCGTGCAGGCCGAAGATGCGCAGCACCCGGTCCATCATGTAGGCCACCCTTGCCATGTAGCCGAGGTCTTCCAGGAAGACGAGCATGGCGAACATGATGCAGATCAGCGGCGTAAAGCCGATGACCGAGCCCACGCCGCCGAGAATCCCCGAGACGACCAGCGACTGCAACTCGCCTTCGGGAATATAGGCCTTGCCCAGCTCCGAGAGCCAGGCGAAGCCGGCTTCCAGCCAGCCCTTGGGATACGCGCCCAGGGTGAACGTCAGCTGGAACATGAACCACAACACGGCCAGCATGATGACCGGGCCGAGGATCTTGTGGGTGACGATGCGGTCCAGGGAATCCGAGAAGGTGCGGCGCAGTTCGTCGCCGCCGCTGACGATCCCCTGGCGCAGGATGCCGTGGATATAGCCGTAGCGCCAGTCGGCGATGACGGCGTCGGGCGTGGCCGCGCAGTGCTGCCGGGTGTGGCTCTCGGTCTCCCGGCAGATGACTTCCAGCCGGTCGGCCACGGCGGGATCGGCGGCCCGGCCCTCGGTCATGACCTGCTCGTCGCTTTCCAGGTATTTGATGGCCACCCAGCGCGGATCGTGCCGGTCGCTCATGAACCCGTCTGCCTCGATGACGCAGGCCATGCGATCGATGACCGGATCGAGTTCCGGGCCGTAGGACAGGCGGATGGGCTTCCACACGCCCCCGGTCGCCTGGTACTGTTCGACCACGGCGGCCATGAGTTCCTCGCGGCCCTGGCCCACCCTTGCCACGCAGGGGATCACCGGCACGCCGAGCAGCTTGGAGAGCTTTTCGACGTTGATGGTCACGCCGTTTCGCCGCACTTCGTCCATCATATTGAGGCCAAGGACGATGGGCGCGCCGATCTCCATGAACTGCACGGCCAGATACAGGCTGCGCTCCAGGGCGGTGGCGTCGACCATATTGACGACCACGTCGGGATGCTCGTCGAGGATGACGTTGCGGGCGACGAGTTCTTCCATGGAATAGGAGGTCAGGGAATAGGTGCCGGGAAGGTCGACCAGCTTAAGCGTGTTCTCGCCGGCGCGGTAGGTGCCTTCCAGCCGGTCCACGGTGATGCCGGGATAGTTGCCCACCCGGGCCGAGCCGCCGGTGATGGCGTTGAACATCGTGGATTTGCCGCAGTTGGGCTGGCCGGAAACGGCCACGCGGATGGTTGCCGACATCCTAAAGCGCCTCCACCGTGATATGATCGGCTTCGCTGTTGCGAAGCGACAAGGTGAATCCCCGCATGCGCAGGGCCACCGGATCGACCAGGGGAGCCCGCCCCACGACCATGATCTCGGTTCCGGGCGTTAGGCCCATGTCGCGAATGCGCCGCCCCATCTCGCCGCTGGCCGTGACGGCGTGGATGCACCCTTTCTGGTTGATTGCCATTTCTCGTAAAGACACTACCATGCCGATTCTCCTTTGCAAGGCCCTGCCGCTTGAAGCGTCCCGGCGGACCGATGCCCTCGCCCTCTCCCGCCGGTCCGGTCCCGCGACCGGCTCCCGACGGACGCCGGCCGCACTGTCCGCTTCGGCCGGCGGGCGGCGCGCACCGCCTCTTTTGGAGCCGAACGCCGCCTGCCGGAAATGTGTAATTGATTTTCAATATCAATGTCAACAGGAATTGAGGACTCTTTTCGTCAACAATCCGCCGACGCCAGGCCGCCCCGCCGCCAGCGGTCCGACCAACGCGCCCGCAGGGAGAGCAAAGGCGTCCGGCGCGACCGGGAATTCCCGAGCCGCCGCCAGTTGTCGCTGTCCGGCGCGCCAGGAGAGGCGACAGCGGGCAAGGTCCGGCCAGGAATGTCGGGGCATTCGCCAACGGCATGGCGGCGACGGCAACAACACGCGCCACGGGCAAGGCGCGGCCGAGCCCGGCGGGTCGCCCGCTGCCGGCATGGCCGGCGAGCCAAGGGCAGGATCAGCCAGGCAAGGCCTGGCCGATAGGCCGCTTAAGCCGCCACAGGCATGGCGGCTTAAGCGGCTTGTTCAGTCGATCAGGGGACAGGGCAACGGCGCAAGGCCGGAGAAAGGGATCAGACGAGGGGGCAACACGCGCCGTTGGCGACGTGTTCGACCAGGGAGGCTTCGCCGGGTTCAGACTTGACGGGACACGGCTTCCCCTGGGTCTGGCGCAGGCGGTCGCGCAGGGCCACCGCGTTGGAGCGGACGATGCCCTGGGCGGTCATCATGTCCGTGAGGTCATGGCGTCTGGAAAAGCCCAGGCGGACATTGCCGCCGCCGTCGAGGTAGACGCTGCAGCAAAGACGGTCCACCAAGTAGGCAAGCGGATCGTGGCACGTTTCAATCATGACTGCCATCCACCCCTGGTTGCGGTTGAAAAGACAGAGGCAACAGTCTTATTCTGATGCTGGACATTATGCCGAACCTAACATGGGCGCAAATGAAACTTTGGTTAGCATTGCCCGCCTTGGCCGGCGCGCTCGCCCAAGGCGGCGAGCAGGGCCTCAATGTCCCGGAAGACCGCCGCGCAGGAGCATTCGATCATGCAATTGACCAGGGAATGGGCCGTGTCGCCGGCGCTGCGAAAATCCGTACGCAGCCCCCACACCGGCAGCCCCCGGGCATAGGCGTAGCCGGCTTCCCAGGCGGTGCCGTCGTCCACCGACGGACCGTCCAGCACCGCCGCCACCAGGTCGCAGCCTTCAAGGGCCTTGATGCACCCCCGAAAAATGTGTTCCTTGGCGGCCTGCCCCAGGCCGGGCAGGTCGTCATCGACGAAAAGGTCGCCCGGCCACACGGGCGAAACCCCCGGCAGCGCCTCCACGCGGTCGCGCAGATAGGCCATGAACCGGCGTTCGGCCAGGGTGAAAAGCGGTCCGGCAAGATACACGCGCATGAAGGGTCTCCTTGGGGCGGCATTGGGCCGTAACGGCCCGCCGATGCCAGCATAGCCGAGGGCGGCCCCGCCGGACAACTCCCGCCTTGACCGCAGGCGCGGTATGGACTAACCAGTCAACAGTCCGTGTCCGCATGACTTTCACGACCAATTGGCGGCCGCGCCCTTTTTGGGCGGGGCCGCTGTCGTTGGTGCCCAGACACTCCAACATCCCGCGATTGCAAGGTATTGACGATGGAAAGCATTCCTATCACCGTTGAAGGCTTCAGACGGCTCGAACGCGAGCTGGAACGGCTCAAAAAAGAGCGCCCGGGCGTCATCCTGGCCATCAAGGAAGCGCGCGAGGAAGGCGATCTGCGCGAGAACGCCGGCTACGAGGCCGCGCGCGAACGCCAGGGCATGCTCGAAGCCCGCATCAACTACATCGAATCCCGCATGGCGCGGTTTAACGTCATCGATCTCGCCACCCTGGGCGGCGATCAGGTCATCTTCGGAGCCACGGTGGAAATCGAGGACGTGGATACCGGCGACATCAAGAAATACACCCTGCTCGGCCCCGACGAAGCCGAGCCGAGCAAGGGGTCCATCTCCCTGCTCTCCCCGGTGGGCCTGGCCCTTTTGGGCAAAAGCGTGGGCGATGAGATCGTGGTCGACGCCCCGCGCGGCAAGATCAACTACGAGATCGTCTCCATCGTTTTCAACGGCCCCGTCGAAACCGCCTGATTTCCCGCCAAGCACCAGAAAAGGCCCTGTCGCCGCGCGGCGACAGGGCCTTTCCGATACCCCGCCGCTTTCCCGACAGGGCCTGGCCAAGCGTTGGCTTCCAGCCTAGGAAGCGGACTGCGCCGCATCCAGGGCGGTCTGCAGCTTGGTTTCGTCGTCGTGGGACAGCGAAGTCTGCAGCACCTTGCCGCCGGTGCCCTTGAGCTCGTCGAGGACCTTGTCGGCGGTCATCTTGCGGATGAGCACGAAGAGCATCGAGGTGCCGGGCTTGAGCTGTTCGGCCAGTTTCTTCATGAAATCGTCGTCGATGCCGACATCGGACAGGGCTCCGGCCGTGGCCCCGGCCCCGGCCCCGACCACGGCTCCCAGGATGGGGTTCAAAAAGATCAGGCCGATCAACATGCCCCAGAATCCGCCGCCAACCGCGCCGGAGGCGGCCAGATGGTACATCTGGTTGAGCTTGACCTTGCCTTCGGCGTTTTTGACGGCCACCACCGCGTCTTCCAGATCGACCAGATACTCTTTTTGCATTTTGAGCAGTTTGAGCCGGACTTCCTCGCCCTTGAACATATCATCGTAGCCGACAACAATAAGATCGCTCATCGGGAATTCTCCTTGGTGGGCTGGTTGACGACGTTTATAAACCGGTCGTTGTACTGTTCACTCTGGCGCAAATCGACGTTTTAGGCAACCAGCAAGCGGGACCGCAGCTTCCGGCCTTGACGCCGCAGGGCCAACTCTCCATAGTGTGGTGGAAAAACCACAGCGAGGTAGCCATGAAACCGGTCGATCTGCTCTCCATAGGCCTTGGCGCGGCCTTTCTGGCCAAGGACAAGTTCGGCGACATCCTCGATGAACTGGAAAAACGCGGCGAAGTCTCGAAAGCCGAAGCCAAAAGCCTCCTCGACGAGGCCAGAGCCCGGGCCAAGCAGGAAGAGGAAGCCCTGGCCGGGCGCATCCGCCAGGAAGTCAAAAAAGTTCTGGACGACATGGGGTTGGCCACCAAGGAAGACATCGCGGAGCTTAAGGCCCTGCTGCAGAAGAAAAAATCCGCCTGATGCCGCCGCTTTCGGCCCCGCGCCGCCTCTGGCTGGCCTTCCGCTTCCTCCACACCGTCTTCGTGCTGGTGCGGCGGCAGGAGCGCTTTCTCTTCCTGCCCCCCCTGCCGCCGCGTCAACTCAAGGAGACCATCCTTACCCTCGGCGTGAGCTTCATCAAGCTGGCCCAGGTGCTGGCCACCCGGGCCGACTTTTTCAGCGAAGACTACCTGAGCCAGATGCGCGCCATCCACGACGAAGTCGCGCCCATGCCCGAGGCCGACTTCCAGGCCGCCTTCGCCCTGGCCTTCGGGGACGCGCCGCCGTTTACCGACTTCGACCCGACGCCCCTGGCCAGCGCCTCCATCGGCCAGGTCCACGCCGCCAGCCTCCCGGACGGCTCCGAGGTCGCGGTCAAGCTGCGGCGCCTTGGCGTGCAAAAGCGCGTTCGCGCCGACATCGCCATGGTCCGGGCCATGCTCGGCGTCTTCACCCCCTTTTTCTCCGGGGCCACGAAAAATTCCCTCGAAGCCGTCCTGGCCGAATTCGCGGCCATGATCGTCAAGGAAGCCGACCTGTCCGTGGAACTGGCCAACCTGCGCAAGTTCGCCGACGCCTACAGCCACGCTCCGGTGCGCTTCCCCATCCCGGTCCCGGAACTGTCCAACGCCCACGCCCTGGTCATGAGCTTCGAAACCGGCTGGCGCATCGATGACAGGGCCGCCCTGGAGGCCGCCGGCATCGCCTTCCCCACCGTGCTGTTCGCGCTGGTCGATTTCTACATCGAACAAATGCTCGTGCGCGGCTACTTCCACGCCGATCCCCACCCCGGCAACATCCTGGTGCGCGCCGACGGGGGGCTCACCCTGCTCGACTTCGGCATGGTCAAACGCCTGCCCGCCGATACCCGCGTGGCCATGATCGAAGTGGCCAAATCCGCCCACGACCGCGACTACGAAAGCTTCATCGCCGCCTGCAAACGCCTGGGCATCGTGGCCGCCGGAGCCGATCCCAGCGAAATGATGGAATTCGCCGAACGCATGTTCGACATCTTCGGCGACGCCGGCCTCACCGCCGCCTCCATGCAGGCGCTGGCCTTCTCGGTCATGGCCTCCATGAAGGATCTGCCGTTCAAGGTGCCCCAGGACGTCGTCTACGTCATGCGCGCCAGTACGCTCATCGAGGGCCTGGGCACTTCCTACATCGAAAACTTCAACGGCATCAAAGACATCCTGCCGCGCCTTCGCCACAACATGTCCCGGGCGCTCGGGGCCGAGGCCGGGCTGTTCCCCACCCTGCGCTCGGAACTGACCAGCCTGCCCCTGACCCTGCGCCGGGCCAAGACCGTGCTCACCGACCTCAGCGAATCCAACCTGCGGGTCAAGGTCTCGCCCGAAACCCTGGAATACGTCGGCGAACGCCTAGGCCAACGCCTGCGGCCCCTGGCCGTGGGGGCGCTGTGCATCCTCGCCGGCTTCCTGGCCGCGCTGACGGGCGGGGAGCATGCCGGCGTCATGGCCTGGGGACTGTTCGGGCTCGGGGCGCTTCGGGTGTGGACGGGGCTCAAGTAGGCAGGGGAAGGGAAGAGAAGAGAATCGGGGCGCTGCCCCGAGCCCCGCCGGGGGGATGATCCCCCCGGACCCCTCCGATGGGAATAGACGTCCGCGCCTCGCCTATTCCTTGGCCTGTCCCAGCCATTGCACCCAGATCTTCCGGGTTCGCGGCCCATCCCATTCGCACAGGAACACGCCTTGCCAGGTGCCGAGTTGGATGCGGCCGCCAGCAACGATCAG
>JBKICS010000345.1:0-3902 GCA_046567015.1 Acidobacteriota bacterium
ATTGCGGCCTTGTCGGCGTGTCGCTTATGACCAACTACGTGGACAACGCCGTGCAGATCACGAAGGCGGTCCAGGCGCGATCCGCCGCACCGGTGCTCTGGGGCGGCGTGCATCCCACCATCCGGCCCGAAGAGTGCCTTCAGTGGGCCGATCTGGTCTGCGTGGGCGACGGCGAGGAGGCCGTGCTGGACGTGGCCCGGGCCCTGGAAACCGGGGGCGAGGTCGCGGCCATTCCCAACATCTGGTCGCGCCGGCCGGACGGAAGCCTGGCCCAGAACCCGGTGCGGCCGCTCGCCCAGGATCTCGACGCCCTGCCGGCCCCGGACTGGTCCCACGACGACCACCATATCTGGAACCCCGATCATCCGGACGCCGGGGTCGTCCCCCTGACGCCGGCCGCCGCCGAGGCCTTCCTGGCCCGGGGCACGGTGTCGCGCCTGCTCGGCAAGGTCGGCTACCAGACCATGACCGGCCGGGGCTGCCCCCACCGCTGCGCCTACTGCGTCAACGACGCCATCAAAGCCCTCTACGGGGCCAAGGGCTACCTGCGCTGGCGCGGCACGGACCACGTCATGGCCGAGATCGAGGCGGCCCGGCGCATCCTGCCCGGCATCGGCTATGTCTGGATTTCCGACGACGCCTTTTTCGCCCGGCCGCTTGCCGACATCCAGGAGTTTTGCCGGCAGTGGAAGGCCCGGGTCGGGTTGCCGTTTTCCTGTCTGGGCTCGCCGGCCACCATCACCCGGGAGAAGATGGAGGCGCTGCTTGACGCCGGCCTTTTTTACCTCCAAATGGGCGTGCAGACCGGCTCCGCCCGCATCCAGGAGCTTTTCAACCGCAAGGCCATGGGCAACGAGGTGATGCTGGCCGCCATGCGCATCGTCAACGCCTACAAGGACCGCATGTTTCCGCCAAGCTACGACTTCATCCTGGACACGCCCTACGAGACCATGGCCGACCGCCTGGAGTCGGTGCGCTTTATCGCGCAGATCCCCAAGCCCTTTCGGCTCCAGCCCTTTTCCCTGGTCCTGTACCCCGGCACCAAGCTGCACGCCATGGCCGCCGCCGACGGTTTTCTCACCGACGAACGGCGGCAGGTCTATACCAAGTCCTACACCATGCGCCGGCCGGACTACATCAACCTGCTCATTTTGCTGGCCAAGGGCGGCAGAATGCCGTCAAGGCTCCTGGCCTTCCTGGCCGGCGACGCCGTGGCCGGGCTGCTCTCCCGGCCGGCTTTCGACCCGCTGTGGCGCGGGGTCTTTGCGCTCATGGGGCCGGTCAAGCGGTGTCTGCGAACGGTGCTGGGGCGGGCATGAGGATCGCCCTGGTCCAAGCCTGGCTGGGGGAAGGGGCCGGGGAACCGGTGTTTCCCATCGGCCTGGCCTCCTTGGCCGCGAGCCTCCCCGGCCATACGGTGGCCGCCTTCGATCCCAACGTGGCCGGCCCGGACCCCATGGCCGCCCTGGCTCGGTTCCTGCGCGATTTTTCACCTGAGTTGACCGGCCTGTCGCTGCGCAACATCGACTCCACCAACACCCGGGTCAATGTCTCCTACCTGCCGCCCTTTCACGCGACGCTTACTACCGTGCGCCGGGAGACGGCCGGACCCATCGCCGTGGGCGGAGCCGGGTTTTCCATGTTCGCCGCCGCGCTCATGGCCGCCTATCCGGCCATCGACTACGGCGTGGCCCTGGAAGGGGAGGCCGCCTTTGCCGCACTGACCGCTGCCCTGGCCTCGGGGGGCGATCCGGCCGCCACCCCGTCGCTTTTTTGCCGCGACGCCTCGGGCGAGGCGGTTTTTACCGGCCAGGCCGCCAAGATCGACCTGTCGGGCTTGCCTTCCCCGGATTTTTCCATCCTGCCCATGGCCCCGTACCTGGCCGTGCCCTGGGGCGTTGGCGTCGAGACCAAGCGCGGCTGCGCCCTGTCCTGCGTCTACTGCCCCTACGGCTTTTTAAACGGCCGGCGCTACCGGGCCAAGACGCCTCGGCAGGTCGCGGCCGAGATCAATGCCCTGCGCGACGTGCATGGCGCGACCCGCTTCACCTTTCTCGATTCGGTCTTCAACTGCCCGTCCGATCACGCCCGGGCGGTCATGGAAGCCATGGTGGCGGCCGGGTGTACCCTGCCCTGGTCGGCCTGGTTCGCCGAACGGGGGCTTGACCGCGACTTCCTGGAACTGGCCCGCCGGGCCGGCTGCGACACGGTCATCTTCTCCCCGGACGCCTTCGGCGACGCGGCGCTGAGGCGTCTGGGCAAGGCATCAAGCGTAGCCGAGATCAGGGCCGCCTACGAACTGGTGCGCGACATGGGCTGCTTCGAGGTGAGCTACAATTTTTTCAAGAACCCGCCCGGCCAGACCCTGGCCGCCGCCCTGGCCATGCTGCGCTTTATTCTGAAGGCCCGGCGCGAAATGGGGAAAAAAGCCCATTTCGAGCTCAACGCCATCCGCGTCGAGCCCCATACCGTCCTGGCCCGGCTGGCCGTGGAGGAGGGGTGCATCGCCCCGGACGCCGACCTGCTTGAGCCGGTCATGTATACCCAGAAAAAGACCGCTTATATCGAAAAGTTCCTCGATTTGTTGCTGCGGGCGGCAGGGAAGTAGCGTGCGGGTGCGCGAGAGTGTGGGGCGCGACCTGCTGCGCCTTCTCGTCTGGTATCCCCTGCGCCTTGTCGCCGAGCGTCTGCCGGCCCGGGCCGCCCTGGCCCTGTACCGGGCCATGGGCAGGCTCCATGCGAGCGTGTCCCGGGGCCGGGCCGGTCGCATCGCCCAGGCCGTGGGGCGCGTCGCGCCGGGGCTGTCCGAGGCGGACGCGGCCCGGGCCGTGGTCGAGGCCTTCGCCACCCACTACGTCAACCAGCTCATCCTCTTCCAGTTGCCGGGACTGACGGCGGAGAATGTCGGCGAGCTGCTCGAGATCGACGGCCTGTCCCGCCTGGAAGCGGCCCGGGGCCACGGGCGCGGCGTGGTCATCCCCATCGGCCACTTCGGCCCGACCCAGCTGCCCCTGGCCGCCCTGGGCGTGCTCGGCTTCCCCATGGTCCAGATCGGCAACCTCTCCGACGCCGGCCTGTCCTTTGTCGGCAGGCACGTGGCCTACCGCCTGCGGGCGCGCTATGAGTCGCGCATCCCGGCCCGCATCGTGCCGCCCGGTCCCGGCACGCGCCAGGCCGTCGCCCATCTGCGCGCCGGGGGCGTGGTCATGACCACGGCCGACGACGGCCCGGGCCAGCCGCCTTTTGGCCGCCACGCCGTGTTCGATTTTCCGGGCGGCCCGCTCTCCGTCCCCCTGGGGCCGGCCCGGTTGGCCCTGGCCACCGGCGCGGTCCTGCTGCCGGCCTTCCTGGAAGCCGGACAGGAAGCGCCCTACCGCCTGGTTTTCGCCGCGCCGATTCCGCCGCCGGCCGGGGCCGACCGGGACGCCGCCGCCCTGGCCATGACCGGGGCCTGGGTCGCGGCCTACGCCGCCCGGGTGGCCCGGGCTCCGGGCTGGTGGCACGGCCTGGAAGCCCATCTTTTCCCTTGAATCCCGGCCCGGCCTCGGCCACAATCGGCCCCCATCCGCCAAGGAGCGCCCCTGCGACATGAAAAACAGCCTGAAACTGTCCGTCGTCATCCCGGCCTACAATGAGGAAGGCAACATCGCGGCCACCGTGGACGGTATCCGCGCCGTGCTCTTGCGCGAGGCCATCCCCTACGAGCTGGTCCTGGTCGACGACAACAGCGCCGACGCCACGGCCACGGTGCTGGAGACCCTGGCCGCGGCCGATCCCGGCGTGGTCGTGGTGCGCCGCGAGCCGCCGCGCGGCTTCGGCCGGGCCGTGCGCTCGGGCCTGGAACGCGCCACGGGCGACGTCATCGTCATCTGCATGGCCGACCTGTCCGACGATCCCGAGGA
>JBKICS010000346.1:0-6161 GCA_046567015.1 Acidobacteriota bacterium
CCTGAGGCCCCCGGCGGGGCTTGGGGCGGAGCCCCGATTCTCCTCATATCCGCACAGGTGACCACCCATGCCCATGACCAACCTCATCGAACTGACCTTCCACGAACTCGAGTCGCTTATCGTGACGCTTGGCGAGCCGCCGTACCGGGCGAGACAGGTCTGGCAATGGCTGTGGCAGAAGAGTTGCCGCGACATCGCGACCATGACCGATGTCTCCAAGGTCTTGCGAGCCCGGCTGGCCGAGGTGGCGGTGATCGCCTGGCCGACGGTGGCCGAGGTGCGGGAGAGCCGTGACGGCACGGTGAAATTTTTGCTGGAGCTTGTCGACGGCGAGCGGGTGGAGTGCGTGCTCATCCCGGAGAAGGACCATTTCACGGCCTGCCTGTCGACCCAGGTGGGCTGCGCCATGGGGTGCGGCTTTTGCGCCACGGGCATGCTCGGGTTTCGCCGCAACATGACCTCCGGCGAGATGCTGGGGCAGGTGCTGGTGGCCCGGCAGTATTTGCTGGACAAGGGGGTCACGCTGGCCCTGCGCAATCTGGTCTTCATGGGCATGGGCGAGCCGCTTTTAAATTACGACAATCTGGTCAAGACGCTGGAAGCGTTGCACCATCCCCAGGGCCTGGATTTTTCCGGCCGGCGCATCACGGTGTCCACGGCCGGGGTGGCGCGCCATCTGCTGGATTTGGGCCGCACGGGCCTGTGTTCGCTGGCCATATCGCTGCATGCCCCGACCCAGGAAAAGCGCGCGAAGATCATGCCCGGCGCGGCCAAGCTGGAACTGGACAAGCTCATGGATCTGCTGGCCCAGTATCCGCTCAAGCCTCGGGAACGGCTGACGTTCGAGTATCTGCTGCTGGACGGGGTCAATGATTCGGACGCCGACGCCCGGGAGCTGGTGCGGCTGCTCTCGCGGGTCAAGTCCAAGGTGAATCTGATCGTGTTCAACGCCACGCCGGGCTTGCCGTACGGGCCGCCGGCCATGGAGCGGGTGTTGGCGTTCCAGGAGATTTTAAAGGCCAAGGGGCTGACGGCGACGCTTCGCAAGAGCAAGGGCGCGGACATCGCGGCGGCCTGCGGCCAGCTTCGGGCGGAGTGCGAGGGGGCAGGGGAAGGAAGGTAAGGGATGGGGAGAGAAGAGAGGAGGCCTCCGGCGGCCGGGGGGATGATCCCCCCGGACCCCTGCAAAGGGGGAAATTTTTCAAGGGGTTTTTGACGAGGGCGGGCAATCCGATCGGCTGCGGAACAAGACAGCCGAGGTGCGGACTTGACGGGGATCACCGTTGCTCCGGCGGCGGGGGGGGTGCCCCCGACACCCGGCAAAGCGGGGAGTGCGGGGGAAGGCGGCGCATAAAATTCGGCCGGCAATTCGCCGCTTGTCACTTGATTGTCGTTTGGGTAAGCTAACGCTCCTTTTTCGCGCAAAATGCGCAAATCAGGCGTTCAGGATTCCGGGTTTTCGCCGGGCGACCGGCAGCAAATAGCGTGAAGGAACATTTCGATGAAACGACCCGATTTTGCGAAATGCGGCGGCCTCGTCCCCGCCATCGCCCAGGAAGCCTGCACCGGCGAGGTGCTCATGCTGGCCTACATGAACGAAGAGGCCTACGACAAAACCCTGGCCACCGGCGAGGTCCATTATTTCAGCCGCAGCCGCCAGAAGATCTGGCATAAGGGCGGCACCTCCGGCCATGTGCAAAAGGTTACGTCCGTGCGCCTGGACTGCGACGCCGACACCATATTGGTGCTCGTCGAGCAGATCGGCGGCGCGGCCTGCCACGAAGGCTACAAGTCCTGCTTTTTTACGGAAGTCACCAGTGAAGGGCCGCGCACCTGTTCGCCCAAAGTCTTCGATCCCAAGGAGGTCTACAAATAAATGGCCAGCGAGAACATGCTCAAACTCGGCATCCCCAAAGGCTCCCTCCAGGACGCCACCATCGCCCTGTTCGAAAAATCCGGATGGAAGATCCGGATGCACCACCGCAACTATTTTCCCGAGATCAACGATCCGGAAATCACCTGCTCCATGTGCCGCGCCCAGGAAATGTCCCGCTACGTCGAGTCCGGCACGCTGGACTGCGGTCTGACCGGCAAGGACTGGATTCTCGAAAACGAGTCCGACGTGGTCCTGGTCGATGATCTGGTCTATTCCAAGGTGAGCAACCGCCCGGCCCGCTGGGTGCTGGCCGTGGCCGCCGACTCGCCGTACAAGCGCCCCGAGGATCTGGCCGGGAAAAAGATCGCCACCGAGCTGGTCAATTTCACCAAGCAGTATTTCTCCGGCGCGGGCATCCCCGTGGAAGTCGAGTTCTCCTGGGGCGCGACCGAAGCCAAGGTGGTCGAAGGCCTGGCCGACGCCATCGTGGAAGTGACCGAGACCGGCACCACGATCAAGGCCCACGGCCTGCGCATCATCTCCGAGCTGCTTTTAACCAACACCCAGCTCATCGCCAACAAGAAGGCCTGGGAAGACCCGTTCAAACGCCGCAAGATCCAGATCCTCAACATGATGTTGCAGGGCGCGCTACGGGCCGAAGGCCTGGTTGGCCTCAAGATGAACGTGCCCGAGGAGAAGATGCCGGACATCATGGCCCTGCTCCCGAGCCTGACCGCCCCCACCGTGGCTGGCCTGTACAACAAGGACTGGCTGTCGGTGGAAATCGTGGTGGCCGAGGGCACCGTGCGCGACCTGATCCCCAAGCTCCACGACCTGGGGGCCGAGGGCATCATCGAATATGCACTGAACAAGGTGATCTAGTTCAGCCCGTCGCCAGGCGGCGTGCGAAACGGCTGCGGGCGAAAGCTCGCAGCCGTTTTTCGTGGCGCGTCCGGCCGGCGGCCCCGGCCATCGGCCGGGTCGGGCGAGGTGCTAGGGGAGAAAAGCGATGCTCGTG
Organism: Acidobacteriota bacterium; assembly: GCA_046567015.1. Classification (GTDB taxonomy): domain Bacteria; phylum Desulfobacterota; class Desulfovibrionia; order Desulfovibrionales; family Desulfovibrionaceae; genus Solidesulfovibrio. The sequence goes on from JBKICS010000346.1 coordinate 2,895, forward strand.
ACCGATCTGGGCCGCATGGCCTTTGACGACGCCTGGCGCATCCAGGAGCGGGCCGTGGCCGAGCGCCTGGCCGGCGGACCGGACCGCCTGTTTCTGGTCGAGCACGACCCGGTCGTCACCCTGGGCCGCCACGGCGGTCGGGAAAACCTGCTCGTCGCGCCCGAATATCTGGCCGCGCACGGCGTCGCCCTGGCCGAGGCCAGCCGGGGCGGCAACATCACCTGCCACTTCCCGGGCCAAGTGGTGGCCTATCCCATCTTCAAGATCAGGCCGGGACGGGGCGGGCTGCGCGGGCTTTTCACCGACCTGGAAGCGGTTGTCATCGCCACCCTGGCGAGCTATGGCGTGACCGGCGAACGCGAGCCGGGCCGGCCCGGCGTGTTCGTGGCCGGCCGCAAGATCGCGAGCATCGGCCTGGCCGTGAAACGCTCGGTCACCTCCCATGGCCTGGCCCTCAACGTCGGCCGGGATCTCGGGGTCTTTTCGCTCATCACCCCCTGCGGCCTGCAGGGCGTGGCCCCGACGTCCCTGGCGCTGGAAATGCCGGCCGACCGGGCCGCCAACTTCTCCAGCGAGGACGAACTGCTCCATGACGTCAAACGAACCCTCGTCGCCGCCTTCGAAAGCGTGTTTGGCCAGAAAGCCGTCCTGGCTTAGACGGCCGCTGCCAAAGGGGCCGGTTTTCGGGCGCACCAAGGGCCTGCTGCGCGATCTGCGCCTCAATACCGTCTGCGACGGGGCCAACTGCCCCAACCGCTCGGAATGCTACGACCGGGGCGTGGCCGCCTTTCTCATCCTCGGCCGGGTCTGTACCCGCAACTGCGCCTTTTGCAACATCACGCCCGGGGTGCCGGAGCCCGTGGACGAGCAAGAGCCGGACCGCCTGGCCCGGGCCGCCGCGCGGCTGGGCCTTGGCCATGTGGTGGTCACCTCGGTCAGCCGCGACGACCTGCCCGACGGCGGGGCCGGCCATTTCGCCGCGGTGCTCGGCGCCCTGCGCCAGGCCCTGCCCGAGGCCACCCTGGAAGTGCTCATCCCGGATTTCGGCGGCGACTCGGACAGCTTGCAAACCGTTCTCGACGCCCGGCCGGACGTGCTCAACCACAACCTGGAGACCGTGCCGGAGCTCTACGCCGCCGTCCGACCCCAGGCCGGCTACGCCAGGAGCCTTAAGCTGCTCGCGCGGGCCAAGCAGGCCGCCCCGGGCGGCCTGACCAAAAGCGGCCTCATGCTGGGCCTGGGTGAAACCCCGGACCAGGTCCGCCGCGTGCTGGCCGACCTCGCCGCCGCTCGCTGCGACATCGTCACCATGGGACAATATCTCGCCCCGTCAGCCGGACACGCTCCCATCGACCGCTACGCCGCGCCCCAGGAGTTCGACGCCTGGGCCGCCTACGGCCTGTCGCTTGGCATCCCCAGCATGCACTGCGCCCCGCTGGTGCGCAGCAGCTACAACGCCGGACGGTTTGTCGAGGCCGGAGAGGGAAGGGCGCGCGGACACGACGGCGGGTGAAGGCCTTGCAGCGCGGAGCGCCTGCCCCTGCCCCCTACCGCCTGGGCAGGTTGGGGATGATCTCGTTGGCGGCGGCCACCAGATTGCGGCGCAGGGTGGCGTCGTTATTGAGGAACTCGGCCACGGCCGTGGCCAGGGGCTCAGGGATGCCGGTCAGGTCGCGGATGCCCAGGCGCGCGTCCACGGCCCGGCCCGCAGGGTCGATGCGCACCACCGGAGCCAGATGAAAGGCCACCGGCACCTGGTCCCCGCCGGCAATCAGGCGGCAGCGCACTTCCTGGGGCGGCAAGACCACGTCGCCCTTGGCCTGGACCCGGGCGATCACCTCCGAGCGCTGGGCGCTTATGACCGCCGAGCAGGTCAGATCGGACACCATGCCAAAGGAATTGCTTTCCAGCCGTTCGCGCGTGGCCGAGTCCAGGCGAAACCCGGTCTGGCAGGCAATGGCCTCGGCCCGGGGATTGTCGAAGACTTGCCGGCAGGTGTCGCCCTCCAGGGTGACGCCGGCCCGGACGCGCGGGGCAACAGCCAGGAGCGCGATCAGGCAGCACGGAAAAAAGACGGCAACAAGGCGTTTCATGCGGATTCTCCAGGAATCGGTTGGCGCAACAGGTAATGGCGGCCCGGGCCTCGGGCAAGGGGCAGCCGGCCGGAGGTCAGGGTTTTTCCTGGGCGCGTTTGCCCGCTTCCCAGACCAGGCGGCCCACCCGGCGGCCGAGATCGGCCTGCCGCGCCCGGATCAGGGCCTCGGCCGCCTCGGCATTGCCCTGGGTCTTGAGCAGCGACGCCGACTCCAGATCGCGCAGATGCCGGGCGCATTCCTTGACAAGGCCGGACAGGTCGATGGTTTCGATTTCCGGCGGCACCCGCACCGAGCGAACCTTGCTTTGCATCGCGACCCCCGTTTTGCCCACGAAATACGCAAACCGCCCTCGCTGTCAACGCACCGTCACGGCTTGCTTCCCCCTTGAGGGAATCGGCAAGCTCGGGTAGCGTCCGGCCCGATAGTGCGCCGAGCCTGCCTGCGGCGCAACAGGGGGAAGGCATGCCACTGACTCGCGGCGATAAAATGATCATAGCAGGCGCCGTCGGGCTGGCCGTCACCGTGGTGCTCGGCCTGGCCGCGCTGAAAAAGCCCTATCTGTTTTCCGGACGCTTAAAGGCCCCGGCCAGCGAAATTCCCCCGGCCCCCAGCGCCGGCCCCGCTGCCGCGCCCGGGGCGGCGCTGCCCCTGACCGCGCCGCCGGCCGCCGTGGCCACGCCGCCAGCGTCGGCGACGCCGGCCCCGGTCGTCGCCACGACGCCGCCCCCGAGTCCGGCCCCCGCCCCGGCAGCCGCGCCGGCTCCCACCGCCGCGACGCCGGGTAAAACGCCGCCGCCCACGGTGGCCGGCGACGAAAGCCTGGAAAAAATGTTCGAGGAGCTGGCCAACGAAGCCCCCTCGGGCGGGAAATCGCCGGCCGGCAAGACCGGCCAGGCCAAGGCCGAGCCCAAAGCCGAGGCCAAGGCCCCGGCAGCCGCGCCGACGCCCGTGGACGTCGCCGGACCCGAACCCCAAGCCGCCCCGGCCCCGGGCGCTGCGGCCGAACCCGGCGCCGCCCCAAGCGAGCCCGGGCCCCCGGCCAGGCCGGACGCCAAGCCGGACGCCAAGCCGGACGCCAAGGCCGGGTCCAAGGCTGCCGCCAAGGCCGCCAAGACGGCCAAGGCCGAACCGCCCAAGCCGGCCGCCGCCAAGCCCGAGGCCAAACCCGCGG
>JBKICS010000347.1:0-2692 GCA_046567015.1 Acidobacteriota bacterium
GTCCCCCCCCTCGCCTAGTCCTCGTGCGGCGGGAAGGTCAGGGCTGCGCCGAACCAGCCGACCAGGGACACCAGGGGCAGCAGTGCCAGCACCATCAGCACGAAGCCGATGTGTTCGCCGGGCTTCGCCAGCAGGTCCGGGGTTTTGACGCACTGGATGAAGGCCCACAGCACGGCCAGGAAGAGCACCGGCGTGGCGGCGAGCTTGATGACGATGGGGGGGATACGGGCGGCGGCGTAGTTGAGCCACCAGGTGAAAAGGCCGGTGGCGATGGCGATGGGGGTAAAAAGGACCGCCGCCCCGAGCAGCACCGGCAAGGCGGCGGCAAAGCCCGGCCAGCCGGTGGCCAGGGCCAGCAGCAGGCATACGGGCGCCACGACGCAAAAGGCGATGGGGAAGTGGACGGTCATGGGATGGGGATGGCGCTTGAGCATGGGGAAGCGCGTCATGAAGCGCGACAGCCAGGCCGGCACGCGCTCGGCCGCGGGCTCCGGTTTGAGGGCCTCGGCGTCAAGGACGCCCACCCGGGGGAAGCGTTCCAGCACATCCGGGGCATGGGGAGCCTGGGACAGTTCGAGACCCATGTCGCCGCCGCCGTGGTGGCGGTTCATGTGTTTGCCGGCCTTCCACAGGCGGCTCCCGGTCACGTCGTAGACGATGCCGTTGTAGGCAAGGTAGACGGGTTTGCCGTCGCTGCCGTCGAACCCGGCCAATTCCTGGGGCGTGAAATGTTTTTCCGGAGTCTGGCTCATGAGGCAAATCCTTTAGGGAAAGTGGGCTTCGGGGTCGATGATGTCGAATTTGCGCAGTTCGTCGAGGACGGAATCGCCGGTGAAGGGCTTGGACAGAAACGACATGGCCTGGCCCTGGAAAAAGGCCCGGTAGACGTTTCGGGAGTCGTCGGAGGCGGAGACCATGATGACCTTGGCGGCATCGGCCAGGCCGACGCCTTGCTGGCGTTCCAGGTGGCGCATGCCTTCCAGGGCTTGCAGCCCGTCCATGCCGGGCATCATGACGTCGAGGAGGATGACGTCGTAGGGGCGGTGTTCGGCCAGGGCCCGGCTGAACGCGTCGAGCCCCTGGCGGCCGTTGTCCGCCAGGTCGCAGGCGGCGTAGGGCGCTAGGATTTCCGCCAGGAAGCGTTTGCTGACCGGGTCGTCGTCGACGATAAGGGCGCGGAGCATGACCATTTGTTGTGTTGCAGCCTTGGAAACCGTTGCGAATTTCGAGCCGGAGCCTACCAGAAACGACTTGCCCGTCAATCTCTTCCGGCTATTTTCGACGGTTTTACTTCTGTTTCGGGAGCGGCCTCGGGTGGCGTTCACAAAAAAACATTTATGTTTTTTTGTGAACAAAAATTATAAATTCAAGGTGTTGGTGCTTGGCAAGCCATAACGGCAATTGCCGAACGCAACACTAGACCTTGGCGGCCAGGGCGGCCGGGGCTCCGGCCAGGCCGCAGTAGCCGGCATCGGGACCGGCCACGCGCCACATCATGCACATGGCGCCCTGGCAGAATTTCATCTTGTCGTCCTGGGTCTTGAGCAGGGGGCAGAATTTGAACTTGGCGTCGCTTTCAGGAATCAGCATGGTTTTTCCTCCGTGTCGGCTGGGATTGGCGTGAGGGCGGCGGCGAGCAGGGTGACGTCGTCGGCCAGGGGCACGGCGCCCCGGAAGGCGTCCAGGGCGGCCATGAGGGCGTCGCACACGGCCTGGGGACCGTGGGGGGCGGCGTCGGCCAGGACTTCCCGGGTGCGCTGTTTGCCGAACATCTCGTCGGCGGCGTTGCGGGCTTCCCACAGGCCGTCGGAGCCGATGAGCAGGATTTCGCCCGGGGCCAGGCCGGAGACGCGGCCGGTTTCGTAGCGGGCGTCGTCGCTGGCGCCGAGGATCATGCCCCGACAGGTCAGCTCGGTGGTCCGGCCGGTGGCCGGATCGTGTCGCAGGGCCGGATCGTGCCCGGCCCGGGCATAGGCCGCCGCGCGGCCGGCCGGGTCGAGCTCCAGGTAGAACAGGGTCATGAACCGGCCTGAGCCCATGGTGTCGCGGGCCAGCTCCCGGTTGACGTCGGCGAGCACCTCGCCCGGCGTGCCCGGGGCGGCGGCCCGGGGACGGATCAGGGCCCGGGCGGTGGTCATGAGCAGGGCGGCTTCCAGGCCGTGGCCGGTGACGTCGCCCACGACCAGCCCGACCAGCCCGGCCTTTTGGCCGTCAAAGGGCAGGAAGTCGAAATAGTCGCCGCCGGTCTCGTCGCAGTAGCGGCACACGGCGGCGAGCTCCAGTCCGGGCACGGTTGGCGGCTTGGCCGGGAGCAGGCTGCGCTGGATCTCGCTGGCCAGCGACACGGTCTCGCACAGGCGCAGGTGGGCGTCGAGGGTGGGGGCGAGGTCGTTGAACACCCGGCCCAGTTCACCGATTTCGTCGCGGCCGGCGGCCGGCACCCGCACGCTGAAATCGCCGTCGGCCAGGCGCTTGGCAGCCTGGGTCAGGGCCAGGATGGGCCGGGTCACGGCGCGCGAGGCGTACAGGGAGACGAAGGCCAGGGCCAGCATGACCGCGCCGACGATAAGCGTGCCGAAGAGGTAGAGGTGGCGGATGCTGTCCCTGACGTCCTCGGCCGTGGCCGTGGCCTCGGCCAAAAGTGCGGCCACCGGGGCGATCTGCATGAGCGCCTCGCCGTCGCCGGTCTTGG
>JBKICS010000348.1:0-4775 GCA_046567015.1 Acidobacteriota bacterium
GAGCCTTTTCACCCGGGCCGGTTGCGATCTTTTCCCGCAGCGGCACCCTGACCTACGAGGTGGCCTCACGGCTGACGGCGGCCGGGCTGGGCCAGGCCGTGGCGGCGGGGATTGGCGGCGATCCTTTCGGCGGCGTGGGCTTTGTGGAGTTGTGCGAACTGGTGCGTGACGACGAGCGGGTGCGGGCGGTGATGGTCATCGGCGAAGTGGGGGGGACGGCGGAGGAAGAGCTGGCCGAGTATGTGGCCGGCACGGCCTATCCCAAACCGGTGGCCGCTTTCGTGGCCGGCCTGACCGCGCCGCCGGGCCGCACCCTCGGGCATGCCGGGGCGCTCCTCGATCGTCCAAACGGGGTGGCCGAGAAGCTGGCCTGCCTGGAGCAGGCCGGCATCACGGTGTGCGGCGAGCTTGGCGAGGTGGCCGCGACCATGGCCCAGGCGCTGTGCCGCAAATAGACGCGCCCTGACGCGCCTGCCGGCAAACCGGCGGGAAAGGGGATAGGGGCCTGGAAACGCCTCGGCCCACGGCCTTTATCGGGCTGGGCGGGCATCGGCCCCTGGCTCGTGGAAAAAGGGCGCGCCCTCGCGCGGCAATCCTGCAGGCGGGCGCGAGGGCGTCGGCGATGGCTGCTCCCGGGGCGTGTCGCCGCGCGCGGCGTCGCTCCATTGGAGCCGATGGCTAGGGCTTGGCCGGCTGGTCGGCGGGGGCCGCCTTGCCGTCCTTCTTTTCCCGCTTGGGGCGCACGTAGCCCTTGTATTTGTTTTCGATTTTGGATTTGTCCTTGGCGAACTCCACCGCGTCCTTGGCATGCTCCGTGTCCACCCATTCCCGATAGCGGGCTTCAGCCGCGTCCGAGCGTTTGGTGGACGGCCCGGCCGCCTTGGCCGGCGCGGCCGTCGGAGCCGGCGTCGGCTCGGCGGTCTGCGCGGGAGCCGGCGCGGCGGCGGGAGCGGCCTGCCCCTCCTGGGCCGCCAGGGAGTAAGTGGAGGCCAGGAGCAGACTGGTGGTCAACAATACCGGCAAGACAATAGTGCGCATGCTGTTTCCCCTGCGGCTCTGAGAACCGCGTTATGTGGGCTTAAGCTAACCACATTTTCCCCGGCCCGGCAATGGGTGGCGGCCCCTTGCGCCCGCCTAGTCGCGTCATCCCAGGCAACCGCGCCCTGAAATCCAGGTGGCTGGCCGCTTCTCCCACGCTGGCATCCGCGCCGCTCGCCCGGCCTCTTAGAGCACCAAAAGCGAGGGCTGGTCCGGCCCGGCGCTGGCCTTGAGCCCGAGCGGGGGAGGCTGGTCCAGCAATTGTTCGATGTCCGCCCGCTCGGTGCGTCCGGGATCGAGCCAGGCGGCCATGGCCTCGGGCGCGACGATCAGGGGCATGCGGGGATGGATAGAGGCCGCCACGCCCGCTGCTTCCCGGGTGAGGATGGCCACGGTGTCGCGCACCTCGCCGCCGGCGGTGACGGACCGTTCGTAGATGCCGGCCAGGGCCAGGACCGGCCGGTCCGGCAGGCTCAAGAAAAACCGGGTCTTGCGCCCATCCGTTTCCTTGCGCCACTCGTAGTAGCCCTGGGCCGGCACGACGCAGCGCCGGTAGCGGGCGGCGGCGCGAAACGAGGCCAACGTCAACACGGTCTCGCTTCGGGCGTTGATCATGGGCCGTGCCGTCGGATCATCCTTGCGAAAGGCCGGGACGAAACCCCAGCGGAACAGGCCGGCCATGCGCCGGCCGCTCTCCCGGGCCGTGAACACGGCTTCGATGAGCTGCGACGGAAAAATCTCCGGCCGCAGGGGAACCTCCGGCATATCCGGCACCCCCATGGCTTCTGTTACCAGCCGCCTGGGCACGGCCAGGGCAAATCTGCCGCACATGGCGTCGCTCCTTTGTTCAGGCCCGGGTTTTGCTACAGCCTGCGGTAATGTTGACCGGCAGGCAAGGGAATGCAGTACTTTCAAATAATAGTCTGTGATGACGCTGGGTTTGTCTTGTTGGGCAGACAACGGAGCCGGTTTCCGGAGCCGGCTGGCGCAGAATTTGTAACAAAGTCATACGCGTCATGATGCAGCTGCCGCCGCCGCCGTCAGCCGATCCGGCCAGCGAGTACCACCCTATTCCGCTGGGACATCTGTTCCCCCATGCCCCAGGCGATTTCCAGGTTTTCTTGCGGCACGGCGAAAATCACACCCTGTTTGCCCGCAGCGGCGAAACCCTCTCCGGGCTGCGCCGGGGGATGCTGCGCGAATACGGCGTCAAAACGGTCTACATCCACCGCGACGAGCGGGGTCTTTACCGGGAGTACATGCGCCGCCATCTGGCCGGAGCGCTTCTGGACGGGCAGACGTCGGTCACCGAAAAGGCTGCCCTGTTTTACCACCATTGCTGCGAGATCGTGCGCGAGGTGGTCCATAACCAACTGCCCCAGGGGGGGGCCGCCTCCCAGGGCCGGCAGCTCGTGCGCTATGTCCGCGACTGCGTGGCCTTTCTGTGTTCCGAGACAGGACTGGCCCGGATGGGCTCGCTCATGTCCCACGACTACGACGTCTACAGCCATGGCGTGCATGTCTTCGTGTACACGGTCTACCTGCTGCGTTCCCTGGGGCTGCCCGGGCCGGTCATCGTCCAGGCCGGGGTCGGGGCGCTGCTCCACGACAGCGGCAAGGAGGCGGTGGACGCGGCCATCCTGACCAAACCCGGCAAGCTCACCGCCGAGGAATTCCTGGCCATCCAGGAGCATCCGGCCAAAGGCATACGGTTTTGCCGGGGGCTGTCCCTGTCGCGGCTGGCGCGGGAATGCATCCTCTTTCACCACGAAAAACTCGACGGCCGGGGCTATCTGAAGGGACTTGCCGGCCAGGACATTCCGATCCATGTCCGGGCCGTGTCCCTGGCCGACGTCTATGATGCCCTGACCTCCAAACGCTGCTACGCCGACGCCGTGCGGCCCTACGAGGCCCTGCGCATCATGCGCCACGAGATGTCCGGCGCGTTTGACATCGAACTCTACAAACGCTTCGTCATGTTGCTCAGCGGAGCGGACCTCGTCTAGCATTGGGGGCCTTAACAAATACGAGTGTGTTTGTTAAGGCGTAACGCTTCCTTCCCATTTGCCGCGCGGCCAGTGCGCCGGCCAGATCCCCGAGACGGCGACAGGAAACGAGGCGTCTGCTTCGAAACACTTGCGCCGCCTGGCCCGTCTGCCGGGATCGGGGCATCGACCAACGCCGCGTCGGCCGGCTGGGATCGCAGCCAGGGAAGCGGCCCCGTGTCGCCGACTTCCGGACGCGGGGAACGCTTCGGAAAAGGAGCCACCCATGCCTACCGTTTCTCCCAGAATCGCCATGGCTGTCGGCACCACCGGCAAACGCTTTCACTGGCTGCTGGCCGCCTTGGTGCTGCAGCTTGTGGCCGCGCCGTTTTTGGCCGGGGCTCCGGCGGCCATCATTCAGGATCTCCTTTTCCTGGCCATCCTCTTCGCCGCCTTGAGCGTGGCCGGCAAAAACCGGTTGCACCGCATCAACTGCGTTCTGACCGGATTGTGCGCCTGCACCGTGTTCTTGAAATACACGACTGGTCTGTTATTCATTGATATTGTGGGATATTTTCTTGGAGCGACCGTGATCCTGCTGACCACCGTGGAGGTGTCGCGCTACCTGTCGCGGCAGCGTCGGGTGGATCTGGACACGGTGCTCGGGGGATTGTGCGTCTATCTCTTTGTCGGCGCCCTGTGGTTTCTGCTCTATTCCCTGGTGGAGCGCATCAACCCCGGGGCCTTTGATTTTACGGTCCATGGCCACGATCTGGTGGGACAAAAACGGGACAGCCTGCTTTTTTTCTTCAGCTATGTGACGTTGTTGACCACCGGATACGGCGACGTGATTCCGCTGTCGCCCGTGGCCCGGACCTTGTCCGTGCTGGAGGGCATCGCCGGCCAGTTCTACATGGTTTTTTTCATGGCCCGGTTGGTCGGCCTGCATGTGGCCGAAAAAGAGCGCAAGGCCCCGGCGAACGCCGCCGGAACTCCCGGCACTGGCACGGGAGCCGAGAGCGAGCGCCCCGGGACTGGCCGGTAGAACGCTGCCGGTCGCCTGGATGCCGGTCCTGCGGGCGACGGGGCTGGCCCCGTCCCGGTCCCCAGCCCTGTAAACGCCGTCAGAAACCGTGCTCTCGGCCGCTTGGCCGCCAGGGCTGCCTCCCCATCACGCTCCCGGTCGTCAGAACGCCGCCAGAATCCCCACCACCGTGCCGGTGGTGAGCGAGGCCAGCACCCCGCCCACAAGGGCCCGGCCGCCAAGGGCCGTGATCTCGGCCTTGCGCTCTGGGCAAAGCGAGGTCAGCCCGGCCAGCAAAATGCCCACCGAACCGAAATTGGCGAAGCTGCACATGGCATAGGTCAAAATGAGCCGGGAGTGTTCCGACAACGTCCCGGCCGGCAGCTTGGCCAGATCAATAAAGGCGATAAATTCGTTGAGCACGATTTTCGTGCCCAAAAGCGAGCCGGCCGCAGCCGCCTCGGACCAGGGCACGCCGATGAGCCAGGCCGCCGGGGCCATGACCAGCCCCAGGGCGCGCTCCAGGGTCACGGGCGCGCCGGCCACGTCCGGCAGCCCGCCAAGTAGGATGTTGGCCAGCTTCACCAGGGCCACGAACACCAGCAACGTGGCGATGATGCTCCAGAAAAGGCGCAACCCGTCGGCCGTGCCCGAGACCACGGCCTCCATGCTGCCGGACGCCGTGGACTTGGGAATCTCGCGGCCAAGGGTCGGCTGGCCCGTCTCGG
>JBKICS010000349.1:0-10912 GCA_046567015.1 Acidobacteriota bacterium
CCAGGCCTCGGGCAGGTTATCGAAGACCGTGGGCCTGCCCTCGGGGTCGCTGGCCGTGGTCACCACCCCGGCTTTCTTGTGGTGCAGAAGCGTCAGCGGCGCGGCGTCGGCCGGGGCCAGGGACACGGGAGCGCCGTCCACGGCCAGGACGTCCTTGTCTGGGTCGATTTTGATTCCCTGTTCGGTCACGACCGCGCCGTTGACCGTCACCCGGCCGGCGGCCACCAGTTCGTCGGCGCGGCGACGGGAGCAGACCCCGGCGGCGGCCAGGGCCTTGTTGATGCGCACGGCAGCCTTGGCGTCCATGGCGTCAGGCCGGAATGGACAGGGAAAAGCGCGTGCCGCCCTCCCGGGTCGAGGTGAAGGTAACGTCGCCCCCCAGGCATTGGCGGGCAAAAAGGCGCATGCTGAAGGCGCCAAAACCTCGGCCCGGCCCCTTGGTGGAGAAGCCTTTCTCGAAAAGACGCATCTGGATTTCCTCGGACAACTCGGCGACGTTGTGGACCCAGAGTTTGATGCGACCCGGGGCGGCCTCGCAGCCGATGGTCACGGTCTCTCCGGGGGCCGAGGCTTCCAGGGCATTTTTGATCATGTTGACCATGATGCGCTGGATGATGCGGCCGTCGGTGGAAAACATGTGGGACTGGGACTTCGGATCGACGACGATGCGCCGCTGGCCGCTGGGATCGAAGGATTTGCAGGAAGCCGCCAGGTATTCCAGAATCTCGCGGGATTCGACCCAGGAAAAAGCTTCGTGGTATTCCTTGGCTTCCACGGCCAAAAAGTCCCGCTGAGTCTCGACGATGTCCTGGATGCTCTCGATGGCGCGTCGCAGCAGGTCGAGATCGCCCGCGTGGTCTGTCGGCATCTCGAAGGACATGATGTCGTGGATGCCCTTGATGCCGGTGACGGCATTCATGATATCGTGAAAAAAAATGCGCTCGAAGCCTCGTAGCGCTTTCTCATGGGCGATGTCGATGATGGAACTGAGCACCAGCGCGTGTTCCCCGATGACCAGGGGAGAGGCCCAAACCTGGAGATTGAGGGCTTCCAGGGCGGTCGGCGTGGTGCGGTTGATGGAGCATTCCTGGGTTTCGCGCTCGCCTTCCAGGCTTTTGACCACGGCCCGCGCCGCGCCGCAATACTGGCAAAACCGCGTAGTGCCGCAGCCTCCCGGCGTTTCGCTCGAATGTTCGCAGCCCAGGGCCTCGCCGATACGCTTGCCGATGATGTCGTCGCTTGAGGCAAAAGTCGTGAGTGCCGTGAAGCGTTCGTTGGCATAGACAATCTGCCGGGTGTCGTTGACGATGATCACAGCCAGGGGCATCAGCGACAGGGTCAGCGCCGAAGGCGACGTTGCAATGTCCCGGGAGATGCGTTCGATGGCCTCCTGGTCGAGGCGTTTTGCCGGCAAGAAAAAAGTGGAAAGGGCTTCGTCCATATCAGTTCCCGGCTGCTGCCGACGGTTTCGGGCGTGTGCAGGCGATCAAAACCGCCACGGTAGACGTGAGGACGAAGGCCAGCCACGGGCCGTCGCGACGACAACGACCCGCGCGGATGACAGGGGACAGTCAAATTTGGATGACTTTATCCGCCAAGTCGAGGCTGGTGACGACATCGAGCATGTTGGTCGTCTGTCCGACCTCTTTCTGGTCCAAGATGCCAAAAAAGTCCAGACAGGTGCCGCAGACCAAAATAGCGACTCCGGCATCGGCCAGGGCCCGCAACTGGGGCAGCGCCGGGCTGCCGGCCACGGCCAGGCGGACGCCGCCGTTGACCAGGATGATGCGCCACAGGCGCTCGCCAAGTTCCGGCAGGGTGGCCAGGAAATTGCCCATGAGCTTGGACCCGAGGCTGTCGTCGCCCCGGCCGATGGCGTCGGCGGTGATGAATGCGACGGTCCGGCCGGCGCCAGGGCTCCGGGAAGGGACGGCCGGCGCGGGTTCGGCGGGCGGAGCAGCGTCGGCATCGGCCACGGCTGTCAGCAGGGTCAATCCGTCGGCTTGGTGCGTTTCGGCGACCGTGTAGCCGCGCGAGGCCAGAAACCGGCCGACGTTTTCCCGGGCCGCCTCGTTGTCCACGGTGACGGTCAGGGTCGCGGGGGCCTTGGCCTCGACGCATTCCTTGCAGCGCAGCACCGGGCCGGGGCAGGCCAACCCCCGGCAATCAAGGGCGATGTCCATGGTGGGTACTCCTTGGGTTTGGCGCACGGTAGCCCAGAAGGCCGGGGTCCGGTCAAATCGATTGATCGAATGGCACAGCCGAGCGTTGATCGGGGATGCCGATGCCTGGCCGGCGGCCCCTAGAACGGGCTGGTAAACCCGAAGGTCCGGGCCAGCCATTCCATGTAGGATTTGGCCCCGGCGCTGGCCTGGGTTCCCTTGAAGGCCACCCGGGCCAGATCCTCGGCCTGGGAAATGAGCCCGGCCATGCACAACACATAGACCCGGGCCGGGGCCAGATTGCTCGGATAGCCCAAGTCCTGGGCGCGCTTGAGCTTGGCTTCGGCCTGCAGGTAGTTGCGCTCGGCCAGGGCCTTGACCCCGAGCTGGAACTCGGTCTCGGCCGAGGGCGGCATGCCGGCGGCCAGGGCCTTTTCCACGATCTCGACCTTCTTGAGCTCGGACTTCATGAGCCAAAGGGGGAGTACCCGCAGGTCCGTGCCCGAGAGCACGTAGTTGAGTGCCTGCAGCGGCGGCGGCGGCGGGATCATGTTGTTTAAAAAGACGTTCATGATCTGCTGCGTCTCGAACCAGTTCTCGGCCTCGGCCATGACCGGCGGCGGCAGGAGCAGGGCCGCTTCCTTGGAGGCGGCGAAATGGTCCTTGGCGACCATGGCGTCCATGCGCTTGTTGTGGATGGCCACGTCGCGCTGCTGGGCCTGCGGGGTCTCGGGATAGCCGGTCAGGCGCTTGGGATAGTTGTCGGTGAGCGGCTTGGCGTCGCCGAGATAGTCGGCCAGTGCCTTGCCGTCGAGCATGAAAAGCGCCCCGAGCTGGGCCGGGTCTTCCACGCCGATCTGGCGCAGGCCGGCGGCGGTGGCTCCTTCCTTCCACGGATCGGGATAATCGGCGGCGGGCTTGGGGCCCTTGGGCTTTTTGACGCCCACCATCATCCAGTTGAAGTTGTCGCCGTTCCACAGCGACACGTGGTCGAACACGTCGGCAAAGGCGCGCAGGATGGCCTTGGCGTCATTGGGGGAAAGCTCGAACACCGGCAGCCAGTAGGTGACCATGCCGCCGTCGTTTAAGCGGTCGCGCATGAGCGCGAAGTATTCACGGGAGTAGAGGTTGACCACGCCGGCCATCATGGGCGGCGGCGGTTCGGCCGTGATGATGTCGAATTTCTTCTGGGTGGCCAGCAGGAAGAACCGGCCGTCCTCCACGTGGGCGGTCACGCGCGGATCATCCAGGGGGTTGGTCCCGGGCTGGGGATAGACCACCTTGCTTCCGGCCAGGACGTCGCGGGAGATGTCCACCACGTCGATGTGCTCCAGGCGCTTGTCCTCGACCAGGGCCGAGGCGGTGGAGCCGGTGCCGAAGCAGATGAGCAGGGCGGATTTGGGACTCGGCAGCACAGCTTCGGGGAAATAGGCGAAAAGGCGCATGTAGCGGCTGGCCCCCCGGTCGTTGGAGGCCATGGAATAGCCGTCGGTGACCAGACGGTAATACAGCGGCTGGCCCAGGTAGTCCTTGCGCAGATACTGGATCGTGCCGGTCACGCCTTCCACGGTCTTGATCAGGCTTTCGCCGTCCTTGAGAAACTCCACGCAGGCGCGGCTTAAGTACCCCTGCATGGCCCCGAAGGGAAAGACGGCCAGGAACAGGGCAAAGGCCGCGGCCGCAGCCTGCAGGAAGCGGTTGGAGCGCAGCGCCGGCCAGGGCGCGGTCTGCCCGACGCACAGCAGGGCCGGCAGGAAGTACAGCGCGCACAGGAGAAACAGGGTTTTTTCCATGCCCAAGGTCGGGATGCAGACGAATCCGGCCAAGAGCGGCCCGGCCATGGCCCCCAGGGTGTTGGCCATGGCCACCAAACCGGCCGAGCGCGCCCGGTCGCCGACCTCGCGGTGGAAGGCCTCGCCCAGGGCGGTAAACAGGATGCCGGAAAAAAAGGCGGCCGGGAACATGAGCGTCACGGACAGCAAGGCGATATAGCGCCAGTCCACGGTCTGGTAGCCGCCCAGTTCCACGCCGGCGGCGGCTTCGAAGAGCCGAAAGGAGGCCAGCGCGGCGGCGGCCACCAGCAAGGCCAGGGGCGCGGCGATGCGCCGGCCGTCCACCTCGCGGCGCAGCCACCAGCCGGCGAACATGCCGCCAAGGCCGATGCCGGCCAGGATCACGGCCAGCATGACGGCAAAAGCCAGGCTGGTCGAGCGCACGAAGAGTTGCAAAAACCGCGTCCAGACCACTTCCAAAGCCAGGAAACAGCCGCCGGCCAGGAAACCGGCCGCCAGCAACCGCTTGGCCCGGCCGGTGAGCGGCGCGCGAACCGACTTGGCCGGGGCGTCCTCCTGGGCCGGCTCGTCCCGAAAGCGCGCGGCAATGGCAAGGGCCCCCACGGCGGCCAGGACGTTGAGGCCGGCGGCGACAAGGCCCGTCCCGACCAGTCCCAGCGGCCCGATGAGCACCAGTTCGCCAAGAAGCGCGCCCAGGCAGGCCCCCAGGGTATTGATGCCGTAGAGCCGCCCAAGCGCCGTGCCGAATTCGCCCGGGCACCGGGCCAGGGCCTTGACCAAAAGCGGCAGGGTCACGCCCATGGCCGTGGCCGGCAGCAGGAAGAGCAGGAAAGAAAAGGAAAAACGCAGGACGTTAAGTAACACCGGCGCGTCCAGGGCCGGGTGAAGCATGGCCCCGAGCCAGACCGAGAGCATGGGGAAGCACAGCACCAGCAAGGCTCCCCACACACCGACGAGCAGTTCCATGGCGGCATAGAAGCGCACCGGATCGATGACGTCGCGACCGAAGCGGGAAATGAGCGCGTTGCCAAGGGCTAGGCCCCCCATGAAGCTCGACAGCACCAAGGCGCTGGCATAAATGCTCACGCCAAAGGTCAGTCCGGCCAGATGGAGCCACAGGGTCTCGAACAGAAGGGCCGAAGCGCCTGAGACGAGGAATACGGCGACAAGAACCAGACGGTCCTTGCGGGAGGCTTGGGGGGGTACGGTCACGGCTGGCATACGGGGCCTCGGGGCAGGCCGACGCCGAATTGGGAGCGAAGACATCCCGGGCGGCGGCGCAGGAGGGGAGTTGCGTGGTCAAACCCCGATCTTGGGGCAGATGTCGTCCAGAACACAGCTAGGGCAGCGGGGCTTGCGGGCCTTGCACACCTCGCGGCCGAAAAGGACCAGCAGATGGTTGATCTCGCCATACGCGGCGCGCGGGAACAGCGGCATTAAATCTTTCTCAATGATGACCGGGTTTTCCGACGTCGTCAAGGCTAGGCGAAAGGCCAGGCGGCGCACATGGGTGTCCACGGCGATGCCGACGTTTACGCCCAGGGCATTGGAGAGCACGATGTTGGCGGTCTTGCGCGCGACGCCGGGCAGTGCGGTCAGCTCGGCCATGGAGGCGGGGATCTTGCCGCCGTGGCGGGCGACGAGGAGCTTGGCGGCCCCCACCAGGTTCTTGGCTTTTTGCCGGAAAAAGCCGGTGGAATGAACCACCTCTTCCACTGTGGCCACATCGGCCTGGGCCAGGGACGCCGGGTCGGGCCAACGGCGGAAGAATTCGGGGGTGACGGTATTGACCCGGGCGTCGGTGCACTGGGCGGCCAGCACCGTGGCCACAAGCAGTTCGTAGGCGTTGTGGTGAGTAAGCGCCGGTTCGGGATGGGGATAGAGCGTCCGCAGCCGGGCGAGGACCAGGGTGGCGCGCGCAGCCGCGTCCATTACCGGAATCTCCGGATGTTCGCGGCTGCCGGCCAAACGAGGGTTGCCCCAAAAAGTCCCATACGGGCTAGGGAATGAACACCACCGCCGAGATGGTCGTGGTCCACATGCCCGTCTCGCCGGTGGTGACGCAGGGCATGGAGGCGGAGTCGATGATTTTGCCGCTCATGAGGTAGGTCTGGC
Organism: Acidobacteriota bacterium; assembly: GCA_046567015.1. Lineage (GTDB taxonomy): Bacteria > Desulfobacterota > Desulfovibrionia > Desulfovibrionales > Desulfovibrionaceae > Solidesulfovibrio. Next base: position 6,071 of record JBKICS010000349.1, read on the forward strand.
GGCGTTCGTCGTAGGCCGTCTCGGGGTCGAAGTCGATGCCAAGCGTCGTGGCCAGCATGGTGGAGGCCAGATCCTCGGCAAAGTCGCCGATCTCCTGCTCTTCGGAGCCGAAGCCGGTGTGCTCGGAGATGTAGCCGTAGTTCGACTTGTCGGCCGGGAAGGCCATGCCCACGGCGGAACCGACCAGACGGTTCTTTTCGTCGGTGGCGTTACGCGCCATGACGCAGAAGGTGATCTGCCCGGGGCTTAAGAGCTTCACACCCTCTTCCGGGGTGAGCAACTGGCAGTGGGGCGGGTAAATGCTCGACACGTAAACCAAGTTCAGCTTTTCGATCCCAGCCTCACGAAGCGCCAGCTCGAACGACTGCAGCTTGTTCTTGTGGCGGCCGACGCCCTTGGTGAAAAACGCCTTGGTGGGAACGTTAGAGCATGGAAGCATGGGCAGTCCTCTTTATGCACTCAGATTTGCCGCGAAAGCGGGCAATCCTCATAAGGGTTTTTTGCCGAGAAGTATAGAACCTTTTTCGCCGCTGCGCTTGAGGGCTTCGCTGATGTCCGCGTCGGAGCCCTTAAACTGAATGGTCACTCGAAACACCTTGGCATTGTTGGATTTTGCTTCAGTTACCGAAGCTGTGACCCCTTTTTTGGCCAACTGCTTGACGTGACTCTCCGCCTGCTCCCTGCCAGGGAACGAGGCGACCTGGTAGGTGGCGGCATAGCGTATCGAAGCCTTCTTGTCGAAGGGCGTTTTGGGATCGACCTTGGCTGCCGCCATTTTCGAGGCGTCCGGAACCGTCTTGGCAGCCGGTGGCGTCTTGGGGGCCGGCGGCACGGCCGCGGCCGCCGCCGACACGGGGCGCACTTCCGTCAGGTCGTGAGCCTTGGGCGCAGCCGCGTTTTTCTTGGCGTCGGCCGGGGCCTTGCCCGCGATTTCGGAACCGCCCTCGGCGCCGGGCTGGCCGTGGACATCCTCCATGAACTGCAGATCCTCGGGCTTGAGCACCGAAGGCGGCGCTTGGGACGTGGTATTGTCCGGCATTCTGGCTTCGGTGGTCGGCATCATCTGGGCGATCTGCGGCACGGCCGCCTCGGGCCGGTAGCCCCGGCCGACCAGGATGCCGAGAATGAACACCCAGCACATGCCGAGCACCACCACGATGCCGACGGAAATCACGCCGGACATGCTGATCTCAAAGGAGAATTTACGTGGTCCACCGTTTTCGCGGGTCACGTGGAGTCTGTTTAAAATCTTCATAAGGCAGGGTTCCTCGCCGCCGTTTAAGGCCTAAACGCGCGGCGATGTCAATACGGTTACATGGCGTCGGGAGCCGTGACGCCAAGCAGGTCGAGCCCGTTTCGCACCACCTGGGCCACGGCTTCGAGCAGCCGCAGCCGGGCGGCGGTCGTCGCCTCGTCCCCGGCGGTCAACACCGGGTTGACCGTGTAGTAGCGGTGGAGCCGGGCGGCCAGGTCGCGCAGGTAGAAACTCACCAGATGCGGGGAAAAGGACCGGGCGGCGTTGGCCACGGTGTCCGGGTACTGCTCGAGCAGACGCAGCAGTTCCAGGTCCTCGCCCGTGTCCAACCGGGCCAGCAGCCCGGCATCGGCCCCGGGCACGGCAAGGCCCCGCTCGGCCGCCTTGGCGAATAGCGAGCGCACCCGGGCATGAGCATACTGGACGTAGTAGACCGGGTTGTCCATGGACTTCTCCTTGACCGCGTCCAGGTCGAAGTCCAGGTGGCTGTCGGATTTGCGCGACAGGAACATGAAACGGGCGGCGTCGGCCCCGACCTCGGCCACCACGTCGGCCAGGGTCTCGAACTTGCCGGCCCGGGTGGACATGGCGATCTGCTCGCCGCCTTTGAGCAGGTTGACGAGCTGGACCAGGATGACCTTGAGGCTGGCTTCGGGATCGCGCCCCAGGGCGGCCACGCAGGCCTTCATGCGCGGCACGTAGCCGTGGTGGTCGGCGCCCCAGATGTCCACCACCACGTCGAAGCCCCGGCGGAACTTGTCGGCGTGGTAGGCGATGTCCGAGGCGAAGTAGGTGAGTTCCCCGCCGGATTTGACCAGCACCCGGTCCTTGTCGTCGCCGAAGGTGGTAGAGGCGAACCAGAAGGCCCCGTCCTTGTCGTAGGCGAGATTTTTCGCGCGCAGTTCGTCGAAGGCGGCGTCCACGGCCCCGGCGGCGAGCAGGGTGGATTCCGGGAACCAGACCTCGTGGCCGACCCGGAAATCCGCCAAGTCCTTCTTGATGCCGGCCAGGATTTCCCGTTCGCCGTGCAGGCGGCAGATGTCGGTGGCCTTATCCTCGGGCATGGCGAGCAGCTCGCGGCCGTGGGCGTGGATGAGGTTCTGGGCCAGGGGCTTGATGTAATCGCCCCGGTAGTAGTCCTCGGGCTCGGCGACCGGCTCGCCTAAAAGCTCACGGTAGCGGTAGAGGATGGACTGGCCCAGGATGCGCATCTGTCGGCCGGCGTCGTTGATGTAGTATTCGGTCTCGACGGTGAACCCGGCTGCGCGCAGCACCCGGGCCAGGCTGTCGCCCACGGCCGCGCCGCGCCCGTGGCCGATGTGCAGGGGGCCGGTGGGGTTGGCCGAGACGTATTCCACCTGGACCTTGACGTCCCGGCCGATGTCGCAGCACCCGTAGGCCTCGCCGGCCCGGCCGATTTCCAGGACCGTCTCCTGCCAGAAGGCCGGAGTGAAAGTGACGTTTAAAAAGCCCGGGCCGGCCACGCTGACCTCGGCCAGCCGGGAATCGGCGGCCAGGCTCTGACGCAGGGCCTCGGCCAGCTCGCGGGGCGGTTTTTTGGCGGCCTTGGCGACCATCATGGCCACGTTGCTGGCCAGATCGCCATGGGCCTTGTCCCGGGGCGGCTCGATGGTGGTCTTAACCGGCCAGTCGATGCCCTGCTCGGCCAGGGCGCTTTGCAGCAGACCCCGGAAAATGTCGGTGGCGCGCATGAAATCAGGCCTCCAGGGCGGCGGCGTCGGCGGGCGCGGCCACGGACAGGGCGGTGTAGGGCTCGGCGGCGTCCTTGAGGTTGGCGGCCAGAAGCTTGGTCAAAACGCCCTTGGGGCCAAGCTCGACGAACGTGCGCGCCCCGGCGGCCCACAGGCCGGCCACGGTGTCGATCCAGCGCACCTGCGAGGTCATCTGACGGGCCATGAGCTTAAGCGCCTTGGCCGCGTCCGGCTCGGGCGCGCCGGTGACGTTGTGAAAGACCGGGGCCACGAACGGGGCGCGAAGACCGGAGCGGCGCAGGACCTTTTCCAGCTCGGCGGCCGGCTCGGCCATAAGCGGGCTGTGAAACGCGCCGCTGACGGCCAGCGGCACGGCCCGGCCTTTTTTCTCCTTGACCAGGACGGAAGCCGCCTCGACGGCGGCGGCCGTGCCGGAGATCACGAACTGGCCCGGGGAATTGTAGTTGGCGATAAGCAGCACTTGCCCGGTGGCGTCGGCGGCTTGTTTGACCACGTCCTCGATGTCGGCCAGGGTGAGCTTGAGCACGGCGGCCATCTTGCCGTCGCCGCTCGCCGCCTCGGCCATGAGCCGGCCGCGCAGGCTCGTCAGTTCGAATACGGCCGGCACATCGAGCATGCCCGAAGCGGCCAGGGCGGCGTATTCGCCCAGGCTGTGGCCGGCAAACCCCGCGATGGGGGACAGTTTCGCTTTGAGATAAAACCACAGGCCAAGCGTCACGGCGGTCATGGCCGGCTGCAGGGAGCGCGTGTCGGCCATGGCCGCCTCGTCGCCCTCCCAATAGATTTCACGCAAGGGCAAACCGGACGCCTTTTCCGCCAAAAGCCACAGTTCGGCCGCCTCGGTCGAGGCCTCGGCCAGGCTGCGGCCCATGCCTTTTTCCTGGGAACCCTGGCCGGGAAACAAGATGGCCAGGCTGTTTTGGGTTGCGCTCACGTTCGCCTCTCCTTAAGAGCTTTTCGCGTCATTGCGGCCGCGATTGGTAGAGCAACGGGCCAAAATGTGCAATGGTCAATTTAGACGGGGAGGAGCGCATGACGCAAGGACAATCGGGGCCGAGCCCGGAGGAGGTGGCCGCCTGGGCGGCCCGGCTCGGGCGGGTTCTCGCCCCGGGCGAGGCCGGCACGCTTGCCGGCTATCTGGGGCTGCTCGGGCGCTGGCGCGGCAAGGCCAATCTGGTGGGGCCGTCGGACTGGCGGGAGATCCTGGCCACGCTGGCCGCCGATTCCTGGCATCTGGCCGATTTTCTGGCCGGTCCGGCCGCCGCCTTTCTGCCGCCCGGGGACGAGCCCGTGCTGAGCCTTGATTTCGGGGCCGGGGCCGGGCTGCCGGGGGTTCCCTTGCGGGCGTTCTGGAATCGCGGGCCGTATGCGCTGCTGGAGGCCCGGCAGAAGCGTTCCATTTTTCTGGGCGAGTGCCTGGCCCGTCTGCCCCTTGACGGTCTGTCCGTGGCCGAGGGACGGGTGGAGGCCACCGTGCCGCCCATCCTTGCCGCCGTCCCGGCCGGGACGTTCGTCCTGTGCCTCAGCCGCGCCTTTGCCCCCTGGCCACAGTTCTTGGCGATCTGCCGGGGGCTCGTGCGCCGGCCCATGGCCGTCTTGACCATGACCGGCGCGGCCACGACCAAGGGCGAAACGCCGCCGGAGTTCGTCCTGGCGGCCACGGACAGCTACGTCGTGGCCGGCAAAACGCGCTACCTGTCGCTGTTTACGCCCTCGGCCGCATCCATGTAGGCATCCTTGAAAATCAGCCTGGTAGCCGTGGCGTCGGCCAGCTCGGCCAGGTCCATGAGGCTTTCCAGGAAGTCGAGGATAGCGCCCTTGTCCGCCTCGGAGGCGTTTTCGAAGTCGAAGGCC